>CALVQD010000020.1 GCA_944355255.1 uncultured Bacilli bacterium | reverse complement strand
ATCATATTTTTATTAAAAGAAAAAGGATTTCTGTTTCAGTTGACAGTATATTACTAATAGAGGAATTTCTAGGTGTCCACTTCCAAGATAAGTATGAGAGACATATCATCAAACATTTCATACATCTTTTGAAGCTTCTTAATTCTCTTACTTTTAATTACAAAAAAAACTTAGCATAAGCTAAGTATTCTTCTTACATTATATGTGAATTATTTTATTTGTAAATAGAAATTGTACTTATCTATGATGTGTTTTACGATAGACATATTCCAATTTTGCATGTGGTTCAATTCCCGTTGTATGTTCTATATATTTTTTTACACTTGGGCTCTTATCACTGTCATAAATATAGTCAATATCTGCTTGTACGAGATGTCCTTTTGTAATCACTTCTGATACCGGTTCTGGAAGTCCTAAGTATTCTCGTCCTAAATCACTAATTCCATTCCAGTGATCACAATTATCAAATAATAGATACGCAAAATTATCATCTGTAACATCTAAAATATATCTACCATGATCTCGATTATAATCATAAAGTAATTGTTTTTCTTCTTCATTTACTTTGTGATAATCTAATACATCATATACTTGAACACATAGATTTACTTCAAAAAAATCTTTACATAAATATTTTTGTACATCATAAGGAGAATTGTGATATAAAATACTATTTCTTGTCTTGCCTATTTTTAATACTCTATTTCCAATTTGAAATACATCATTATAACTGCCTGAACCACGATAAATAATAGGTTCTTCTAAGGCAGATAATTCTTCTATAATACATGCGATAAATTTCATATAAATTGATTCTTTCGGTAGTTTATATTTTATCTCTAATCGATTTAATAATTCATCTTCTGTAAAAATAGTACCAGTTGGAATCATTAAAAAACCATATTCATATGCTTGATACTTTTTTGCTAATAACAACATGTTTTGGACCTGATAAAAATTTTTTCTAGGAAACAATTGTTTCAATAATTGATAGTTATCGTTGATTACATGATAATTTGACAGATGAAATAATAAAAAGGCATTTTCATCAATTGTTTCTGCAATATTTGGTATTTTCTTCAAAACAGGAAATAATTGCATGTAGTATTCATCTCCTATTACACTGAAATAAAAACCAAAGTTTTGAATTAATTTCTGATCTTTTCGCATAGCTAACTCTGTTAAATACAATAATTTATCCATTACGGTTAATTGTAAAAAATACTGTTTATCTTCTAATGACATATTATCAAACCCCAAATCGCTAAATATTATATCACAAATAGAAAAATAAATAAAAAAAGAACTAAATTATAGTTCCTTATGCTCTAGAATCATACTTTCCATCACGAGTATTAACAATAATATGTTCTCCTTGTTCGATAAATAATGGAACACGAACCATTAAACCAGTTTCTGTTTCGGCATCTTTTGTTGCGTTATTTGTTGTATTTCCTTTTACTGCAGGTTCTGTATGGGTTACTTCCATTTCAATCTTTTCTGGTAAAATAACACCTAATAATTCTCCTTTATAAAAGCTTAATTCAACATCTAAACCATCTTTTAAATATTTTGCATTATCTCCGATTTGATCACTAGATAGTTCAATTTGTTCGTATGTTTCCATATTCATGAATACATAGTTATCTCCATCTTTGTATAAAAATTGAACATTTTGTTTTTCGATCATTGCTTTTTCTAATTTAATATTTGTATTAAATGTTTTTTCTATCGTTGCACCAGTTCTTAAGTTTTTTAATTTTGCTCTTAAAAAAGCTGGTCCTTTTCCTGGTTTTACATGTAAAAATTCTAAAACTTGATAAATATTTCCTTCATATAAGAATGTAATTCCATTTTTAATATCATTTATTTCAAACATGATATCCTCCTCTCTTTAAAAAAATAAGGGATTGTATAACCTTATTTTGATTCCTTATGTAGTGTGTGTTTTCTACATTCTGGACAGTACATACTAAGTTCCATACGTTCTGGAGTATTTTTTACATTTTTTTCTTTACGAACTTTATGTTTTTCACAAACAGTACATTTTAGATCTACTAATCTTCTGTTTTCACCTTTTTTATTGGCCATACATTTCCCTCCTTTTCGTAACATCTTACCTATTATAACAAATAAAATAGATTCCGACAAGTATTTCTATTTTTTTAAAGTTTTTTGGTATTCTTTTACACGGTTCAAATAATCTCCATATTGGTGTGGCAATTCCTGAATATTTAATAGAAGTTTTTTATGTTCTAATAATGATGTGTTCATTTCATGTTGAATTTGCCTATATATTTGCTTTTGAATTTGAGAAGCTAATTTATAATAGAAGTCTTTTTTTGAATTATTACCTTTTACATAATGTGGTAAAATTGTAATTTCTACAATTTGAAGTAATTGATCATATTCAAACATATGATTTCCAATTCGATTATTTACAAGTTGAAATAACTTCATAATTTGTTCTTCTTTAAAATATGTGGATAAATTTCGATATTTTAATAATTCAATTGGAAAAAAATCTTTATTTTGTTTGATTGTTAAAAATAAGTATTGAATATATCGTCTCTGTGTTTCACTACTGACAGTATGTCCTAATAATAAATTCATAATCTGTGGGACATAATCTTTCTTATTTATAAATGCATACTCAATCATTCCATATTTCTGTGTTTCTGTTAACTTTTCCACGGGAATGGAAAATTCGCCTTGTTCTAGTTTCTGTATTACCGATTGCATCGTTATTTGTACCATAATAAAACCCCCTGACAGTTTTATATTCTATCAGAAAGTTTTAAAATGTCAAAATTAATTTGGATATAATTCAAAATATTTATTTGTAATTGCAGTAGTAATTCTTTTATTTACATTTGTCTGATAAGTACTCCATCCTGATTGATAATAAATATTAGGTGATATTACTGTAAAGGCAACTTTTGGATCATCATAAGGAGCATATCCAGCAAAGGTTGCGGTTACAGTTTCTTTATCAATCACACCATCATTATCACTATCGACAAAACTTTCACTTGTTCCTGTTTTACCAGCTGGTTTATAGTCTAGATTAATATATCCAGTTCCAGTTCCCCCAGTCTTCATAACTTCTTGAAAACCTAGTTTTACACGATCTAAATACTCTTGTGTAGTATTTACTTGATTTAATTTTTTTGGAGACGTTTCACTTAATTTATTTGTAAGTCCATCTTTCGTTGGCTCATAAATTTCTTTTAATAAGTATGGTTGCATACGTGCTCCGTTATTGGCAATTGTTCCTATGTATTGCGCTAATTGGATTGGCGTATAAGTATCATATTGTCCAATTGAAAAGTCGAATAAATGACCTGCTAATGTACTTGTACCTTTATAACCTAAACTCTCCATTGGAAGATCAATTCCAGTTTCTACTCCTAATCCAAATTCAGCAAATGTATTACGATAAGTAGTAAATGCTTCTGTATCAAGACTAAGTGGTTTATTATATTGATAATTTCCTTTTCCTACTTTGATTGCCGTATAAAATTGATATGTATTAGAGGAATACTTCAAAGCAGTGATATCATTTAATTTTCCTAAATATCTCCATGAACATTTAATTGGAGTTGCAGCAACTTTTACACAAGTATCATATCTTGTTTCTCCTATTTTTAATGCTCCAGTATTATAACCGACAATCTGACTTGCACCTTTTACAACAGAACCCATTGTTACTGTAGATGTTACAATTCCAGGTGTATAATCTACAATTTCATAACTTCCGTCATCCTTTTTTACTGCTTGTTTTCCAGCCATTGCTAAAATTTCTCCAGTTTTTGGATCTGAAATAATTACAAAAGATCGATCAAAATAATCTGTATTTGCCTCTGATTTCGTTTTTAAAACTTCTTCAGCTAAAATTTCTTCTACTGCTTTTTGTAATTCAATATCAATTGTTAAAACAATATCATTTCCTCTTTTTCCAGCTTTATAGAGTGTATTTTCACCATTGGAATTTACTTGATATAAATTTTTTTCACCTTTTAAAATATCTTCATATTGATATTCGATATAGCTAAGACCTACACGATCATTTAAACTATATCCCTTATTTAAATAATAATCTTTTAACTCTAGTGGAATTCCTGTTTCTGTTGTAGAAACACTTCCTAAGATAGAACGAAATACACTTCCGTAAGGATAACTACGATCCCAATCTAATCGTGTTCCTACTCCTGGTAAATTTTTCAAATTTTCACTTACCAAAGCGTATTCTTCATCTGTAATATTTTCTTTCTTAATAGTCTTTTCTGCATAAGAATATCCATTATTCATCAAATAATAAATATAAGCAGCTTCTTTATCTACATCGGTATAAGTAGCCAGTTCTTCTTCAGTAATTCGTTCATATTTCATATCTTCAATATCATCATCAGTTAGTTTTCTTTCTTCTAACTTCTGCCATTCTTTTTTCGTAATCTTTTTATCTACTTCTTTTGGATGTTGTTTCATATAAAAAGTCTTTAACATTTTAGTAGATAATCGAGCATAATCTACTTGAATTAACTCTCCTAATTTATAAGCAATATTTAATTCTTCTTTAGTCGACGTTCCACTTTTTCTTTTATAATAAATAATTTTAGTTGGCGTGTTATCTACGATTAAACGATGATTTCTATCATAGATTCGTCCACGTGGAGCACTCGTACCCTCTACAATATTTTGATTTAATTTCGCAACTTTTTCTTGATAAACTTTATTTTGAACAATTTGAACATAGAATAATGTAGCAATAACAACAAGTAATACTAATACAATGAGAATCAATAATATATTATATCTTTTTTCGATGGTTTCACTAATATCTTTTCTAGAAGATACGACATCATAAATACGTCTATTAATAGGTCTATAAAATAATTTTCTCATATCTTTTATTTATCTTTTCATAATCTATCACCTCGAAAAAAGCATCTATATATTCATCAATTCTATCTTGATATGTTAAAAAATAACTGTGTTCCCATAAATCTAATGCCATAATTGGAGTAAATCCATATAAAT
>CALVQD010000019.1 GCA_944355255.1 uncultured Bacilli bacterium | reverse complement strand
CCACTCCATTGATAGCTGTTAACATTGCATCCAAGTCTCCTTGGTTTTCTACTACTACATCATACGTTGCACTGGCTCCTGGTTGTTGTAATTGTACATCTAATGTTAGTGTCGTAAGTCCTGATATTTCTTTTGTATTTGTTATGGCATTCGTCATTTCTTTTTCTTCGACACTTGTAAATAATATCTTCCAATTTGATGTTATCTGGGCAGTTCCACTAATATTTAGTTGTGTTGTCAGTATCGCATATCCAATTCCTAATGTTAGAAATGCTGCGATACATAAACTGGCAATCATAAATTTTTTTCTTCGCTCTGTTCGATTTCTCATATCCATACTCCTCTTCTACTATTCAAAGTATAACACAAAACAATAAAAAAGGAATCTAAAATAACCCTTTTATGATTCCTTTGTCATTAATATGCATATTTAACATAGCAGGTGTTTTAGAAAGTCCTGGCATTGTCATAATATTACCCATGTAAACAACAATAAATTCTGCACCACAATTAATTTTTACATCACGAACATGTACTGTAAAATGGCGAGGATCACCTAACTTTTTTGCATCATCACTAAATGAATACTGTGTTTTTGCGATACATATTGGAAATCTTTTTGCTCCCATATTTTCATATGCACTTATTTTATCTAATACACCATCTTCATAAGTAATATCTTTTGCGTGATATATTTCTTTTGCAATGATTTCTATTTTCTCTTGAATAGAATATTTATCCTGATATAACGGATGATAATCTGATTCCAATTGACATTGTTTTACAACTTCTTTTGCCAGTTTTAATGAACCTTCTCCCCCATTCAGGTAAGCGCTAGAAAAAGCATAAGATACATGTAATGTCTTTAATACTTCCTCAACAGTAAGAAGTTCTTGTTTTGTATCAGTTGGGAATTGATTAACACATACTACGATGTGACTTGTATATTTTCTCATATTTTGTAGATGAGCTTTTAAGTTACACATTCCATCTTTTAGGGCCTGTATATTTTCTTCACCTAAATGTTCTTTTGAAACGCCACCGTGATATTTCATACTACGTATCGTCATATTTAAAACGATAACATTCGGTTTTAAGTTTCCTTTTGGGCATTTGATATCTAAAAATTTTTCGGCTCCTAAATCACTGCCAAAACCTGCCTCTGTAACAACATAATCCGATAGTTTTAAAGCCAGTTTAGTCGCTAGTAATGAATTACATCCATGAGCAATATTAGCAAATGGGCCACCATGAATAAGGACTGGATTTCCTTCCAAGGTTTGTACAAGATTTGGTTTTAAAGCATCTTTTAATAAAATCGTCATTGCATCTTCTACATGTAAGTCAGATACATAAATTGGTTTTTCATCTAAGTCGTAAGCTACCAACATATTTCCAATTCTTCTTTTCAAATCAGAAAGTGATTCTGAAAGGCATAAAATGGCCATGAGTTCTGTTGCAACCGTAATCACGAATTGTTCACGATGAGGAATTCCTTGTTTTGAAAGTCCTACTTCAATTTCTCTTAAATTACGATCATTCATATCAAGGCAACGAGAATGTATGATTTTATTTTTATCAATTCGAAGTTCATTTCCCTGATAGATATGATTATCAATAGCAGCTGAAAGAAGATTATTCGCACTCGTTATCGCATGCATATCTCCTGTAAAATGGAGATTAATCTCATCCATTGGGTATACTTGTGCATAACCTCCTCCTGTGGCTCCTCCTTTCATTCCAAAAACAGGACCTAAAGATGGTTCTCTTAGTGTGGCAATACTACTGTATCCCAATTTACAAAGAGCATCGTGTAAGCCAATCGCCATTGTTGTTTTTCCTTCTCCCATTGGTGTTGGAGAAGTACTTGTTACTAAGATAAGATGTCCATCTTGTTTTTCTTTTAAATGATCAAAGATAGAAAGATCAATCTTTCCTTTCCATTTTCCATATGGTTCAAAATAAGATGCGACTCCTATTTTTTTGGCAATTTCAAGAATTGGAACTGCCTGATATGCTTCACTTATTTCAATATCTGTCTTCATTGCAATCACCCTCTTTTAAAACAGATTCTACTTGATTTAAAAACTGAAGACGTGTTTCCATACGACGTTTCTTTGGATTTGGAGTTCTAATCTTCTGTCGTCTCATTTTCCCATGAATATATCTTTGCAATAATAATTGATCAATATTATCTTTTGTATAAAATGTTCCATTGGGATGTAATGTAGTACATTGTTTGGCAAGTGCAATGGTTGCTACTCCATAATCACCTGTGATTACAAAATCACCAGCTTGAATCCGATTTAGTAAGTACATATCCACACTTTGAAATCCAGTACTAACTACTTTTACTTCTTCTATATTTTGAAATTCATGTGAATCATCACAGACAATACATACAGGTGTTTGATAATGATGACATAAATCTAAAATATCAGAAATATCAGGACAAGCATCACCATCAATCCATACTTTCATGACGATCACCTAGTAAAAAAATCTTCATTTTTGTTACAACCAACAAATAGAAAAGAGAAATACTATATCCTGCTAATACATCGGTTAGATAATGAACACCTAAATAGATACGGGAAAGACCTACTGAGACAATAATAAAAACTAGGAAAGCAATCAGACTATATCTTAACCATTTCTGTTGAATATAATGGTGTACAACATATATTAAATATCCATAAGCTACCATCGTTACCATCGCATGTCCTGATGGGAAACTAAAACCTACTTCATCAATTAAACGAAGCATCTCAGGACGAGGTCTTGCGAAAATATTTTTTAAAATCATATTAAAAATAACAGAGATAGTGACATGAATTGGTAAAATATAGGCAAATCGATACTTGTGAAATACAATCAGTATAATCACTAATAATATTAGTAAAATCTGAATATATCCAAAATCAGTAATAAAACGAAAAAAAGCAGTAAAAACAGGATTATGAAGTTGGAACACCCATTTTGAGAAAGTTGTATCAATTGGTGTTGTTAACTTCAGTGCTACGAAAAGAGTCAATAATAAAAACAATCCAATGGAACCAAACAACAATGTTTTCTTCATTCTTTGACTCATAATTACACCTGCTTTTCTATGCTTCGTTTTTTACATAATATTTTAAAATTTCACGATTTTGTATTTTCTTCTTAATTGGTGTTGGATAAAAATCTTCCATTTGAAAATATTTCTTTAATGTTTCTTCATTACTACTGGTTGAATAAAGACTAATCATAGTCGCTGTACCATCTAGTTCTAGTTCATTTTTCTTACTTTCTAAATGAAAATCAATCTGATTATGATTGCAATTCATAAAAGTTAAGATACCATCATAAGCATCATAATGTTCCCAACTTCCATTTCTAGAAATTGATGCCGAAACTTTTACTTCTTGATTAAATGTTTTATTTTCTAAATCTTTGATTGCTTTAATTTGATTGGTATCAACTAGTACTGAAAATGTTCCTGAAACAATTTCTCCATCTAATTCTCTAGGATAGAAAGAAATATCCATCATAATAGAAATAATGCTTTCATTTTCATATACTCTTTGTCTGAAATTCATATCTATATATTGTACTTGAAAGGTATTCTTTTTTACTTGTAACATATACTGCCTCTTTTCTATAAATGTTCTACTAATGTTTCCATGTGATTCTTTTTTGCGAAATATACTTGATAGTAATAATATATCGCAAACATGATACTGGCAAGTGCTGCCACTAACATATCACCCATGGAATCATCAACACCAGTCGTTAAGACATGTTGTGTATCTCCTCCTGTTATCATGTCCATAAAATACTCCAAAAATTCCCAACATCCAGCAATTCCAATACTAAATATAATAATAAAGATTGGAACAAACCATTTGCTCTTTACTGTTACCTTGCCATATTTAATCAACATTAAAGCAACGATAGAAGTTAAAAAGCCTGAAATAAAATGAGTTACTTTATCAAACCACATCGTTTCTGGAATGTTATATAAGTTTAAAACACTTCCTAAAATCACACAAGCAAATGTAAATAAATAATAGACAAATTTTAATGGTTCTGACATTTCATAATGTAAAATTTTCTTAATCAACCATGGTCCTAGTAAAACTGGAATTACTGCTGCTGCAATTTCCAAACGATTATAAACACCACGACTGAGACGGTCATACACATACCAAACGTCTATTACAATAAACAAAAAAATTAAAATTCGATTCAAATATTTCATAATAATCCCTTCTTTTTCCATGTTAGTATAACACAAATTCTATATCCAAACAATTATTTGCGCTGCTTCTTACGTCTTTTTTTACGGCATTTTTTTCTTGTGATTTTCAAAACAACAACAAGTAAAATACAGCCGCCAACCATCCAATACCAATTCATTGTAAGAAAAGCCACACCATCAAAAGAAATATCTTGTGAAAAATAAACTGGTACTGTACCTAGTGTTTCTCCTTGATAAGAATATGTAACCGTTCCTGCTTTACTACCTTTTTTAGTTCCATAAGTTGCTTCTTCTATACCTTGATAAGAGATTTTTAATTGGTCTTTTTGATAGTCATTTGGTAAATAATATGAGATAGCTTCATGTGGTATCACTGCAACTTGATCTTTATCAGCATATTTCTTTGTCTTTACGGTATAGACAGGTGTATCTTTTTGAACAACGGTTTGATAGCCATAATGGGTTCCAAAATAATCGTAGATTGTTTTACTATTTAAAATAGCTCCTGCTCTACTACCATCGGTGGGAGCATGTAATGTGACAAGTAAGTAATTGACATCATCATAAGTGGCAATACTTGCGAGACAATAACCTGCTTCATTGGTAAATCCGGTTTTCCCCCCTAAAATAGAATCTACAGTAATTCCATAAGTATTGGCTGTTTTTAAATAAGATGGAATCCAAGTATGTTTGCCATTACTTGTTGTATATTCATCCGTTGTAAATAATTCATAAAAGGTTTGATTCTTTAAAGCAGTCTTTAACAATAGTGCCATATCAGAAGCCGTGGAATAGTGATTCTCATCTGGTAGTCCTGTTGCATTTTCAAAATGAGTTTGTTTCATACCAAGTTCTTCCGCTTTTTCATTCATTCTAGCAACAAAGTTTTCTTGATTACCATATAGAAGAATGGCTAAGGCTTGGGTTGCATCTCCTCCTGAAGGAAATAAAGAGCCATATAGTAAATCACGATATGTCACAGTCTCTCCAACATAAAAACCAGCAACCGAAGCATTTGACTCAACAAGTCCTTGAAACATCTCATCTGTTAGAGTCACTGTTTGATCTAAATCCGTGATTTTTTCTAAAGCAACATACATTGTCATAACTTTCGTAAGACTAGCTGGTGCTAATTGTTCTTCACTATTTTTCTCGTAGATGACTTTATCTTCATTTAACTGATAAAGAATAACTGCTTCCGATGAAACTTCAGGTACTTCACTAGCAATTACAATAGCTGGAAAAAAACAGAAAATTGTAAAAAAGATCCATATATACTTTCTCATAAGTTCCTACTTTCTACCTTTTTATCATATCAAAAAACAATGGTTTTTACAACGGAAAAAGGATAGAAAAGACTATCCTTTATTTTCTTCCTTTAAATATTTTTTATCGCGTTCTAAACGGATCATAACATTTTCTGCCGATTCAAAATCCATTTGTTTTATATAATATTCATACAAGATTTTATCGATGTCATAAAGATGAGAATCATATTTTCCTAATAAATGTTGAAAGATAGAAGCTCTATCTAATCCCTCATAAAAATCTGATTCTGGTGCTTTACTATCACGATAGTAATTACATAACTCTTTACTATAATCAAGACAGTTTGCATAATCTTCCATTCCATCCGCAATGGAAATCATTCCTAGAATAATTGTTTCTGTCTTAGATGGCTGTACCGATAAATACTGTTTTAATATATCTATAATATGATAAGCTTTTTCTTTTTCATTTAAATGAGCAAGTGCTTCTCCATATTGTGTTAATTGATCTATGATGGTTGTAACCGAATTTGGTACATGTTCTAATAGAATAAAGCACAATTCTTTACTAAGTGGACATTGTCTTTTATAATCTTTTTGTTCATAGAGAAAATCGACAAGTTTAATAAAATATGTCAAATATTTTTCACTTGCTTTTCCATCGATATAAGAAGCATCTTCTAATAAATCTTGAAACAAATTCACCGCTTTATCTTTTTGATCTAATAAATAAGTATGTTTTGCTAATAAATAGAGATCTTCTAAAGATTCCTCATTCCCCTTACCAAAAGCCTTTTGATGTTGTTCATACATCGTTTGCAACAATTGAATCGTTTCTGCTGATGGTTTTGTGTACTTTGCTTTTAATCTAAAAGCTTGAACGCCAAATTCTGGATAATCAGAATTAGAAATCACTTTATCTAATACATGAATCGCTTTCTCTACTTCCCCCTTTTTCAAATAAAGTTCACCTAGTAACACCATCGCTTCTTGTTTTTGTCTATCGTATCCATCGACTGTATCATATATTTCTATAGAAGCAGTGGTAAGTTCTATTGCTTTTTCTAAATCCGCACCCCCTATAAACTTCGCATATAAGATACTAGCCTCTGCACATTCCATTGGTCGATGATTCCTATGGTAAAGTTGAATTAATTCCTTCATATAAATCTCTTTTTTTAGGGGTTCTTGTGCATAAATATCCATCAAACGATAAAGAACAGGAGCAAGTATATCAGGATGATTGAAATATTCCTTTTTATAAGTTTGATAAAAGGTATCAATGATTTCATCTCTATATGTTTCTTGATAAGCAATTGGAACAAGATTTAAGACGATATCTTCATATATTTTAAAACCATCTCTTCCCTCTTTTTTTACCTTCTCCAATAATTCTGTTGTCAAAGGATTCGAAATATCAAAGAGTTCATCATCTGCCGCAATTTTTACAATCTGATAGAAACTTGCCAAATCATGTTGATATTTTTTTGCCAGTTCTTCTACGTAAGAAATTTCTTCTTTCGTCATTTCACTCGCATGATAAAGTTTTAATACAAATAGTTGGTCATCTAATTGTTCTGGCATTCCTTCTTTGATAATTGCCTGTAGTTTTTCTTGCGCATATGCTTTTACTTTTTCCGGTTCTATTTCTTTTAAAATATCAATTTTTAATATAATCATTGTAATATGATATAAACTACTATCCGATATTTCTTCATATATTTTTTCCGCATCATTGATATAATCAAGTGCTAGATGGATGGTAGAAGAATTATGGGAAAACAAACTTGCCATATTTAAATCAAATTGAAATCTTGTCGGTAAAGATAACTTTGATTTTTGACTTTGAATTTCTTCGGAATAAGTCATTGCAAATTCCAATATTTTTCCTTCTATCCCACGTAATTCGGATAATGGAATCATCATCGAGATAGAACCAAGTATTTGTATTTTTTTGATAATCGTAATATCTTTATCATATAAAATAATCTGAAAACATTCATTACAACAGTCTAAATCATGAATCAAATAATAGTAAAAACCTAGCCAATAATATTTCGTTTCCAAATCGAGATTAGATGTTTCTAAACGATCGATAATTTCACGTGCTATCATAGGGTTGACATGAACTTGGTGATAAAGATTACGCAGTGATTGAATCACATCTAATATCACATCACTCATTTCTTTATCTTTGATCATTTCCCATACTTCTTCTAATTGTTCTAATTTTTGATTACGATCTCTTAAAATATGTGCATGCATAAATTTAAGAAGATAACCATTTTCAACATTACCAAAAGATTCTGCCCACTGATCATAAATCGTCTGAATTAAAGTGTAATCTTTTTCATAAAGACAAGCATGGTTTAAGATATCGTGAATTTTTTTCCAATGGTTTAATACTTCCTCGGCATTGTCCATCGTAATATAATCGAGACTAACTTGTAAAAAACCATCGAGGTAATAAGAGTAATTAGGATGCACTGTCGAATGATTTACTAAGAAATCATAGTAATAATGATATAAAACATCTATACTCTTTTTTCTTATGACTTCAGGGCAGTTCGCGTTAAAAACATCATTGACGGTTTTATGAATATAAGACCATGTTTCTAAGTTACAAACAAAAGATAGCTTTTTTATTTTCTCATATAAAACATAAGAAAAGTCAGGTAGTATTTTAGGCCCTACTTCGTGAATCATGTCATCGTTCCATAAAGGAATTTGACTGAGTAAATATACCATTTCACTACTTTGATGATCCATATAACGAATATATCGTTCAATCAAAGCATCTGGATTCTTGCCGAATTCATCTATCGTAATAGAACGACCTTGACTACTTAAAATCTCATAGGTACTAACACAGATATCTAAGTAAATAGGTGTTCCATGTGTTAATTCATAAATTTCTTTACGGAGTGGTTCATCAGATATTCCTGCTTCGCTTAAAAAAGAACTGGCATCTTTCCACGATAAATCTCCTAAGATATGTTGATCCAATGTATCTTCCCAATCTGTATCGCTTTCTCCCCATTTAATTTTTTCACGTCCAGCAATGACCCAAAGAATTCCCGGGACATTTAAAATTGGGCCACGGTCTCCACGCAACCATAAATCTTTAGAAATACTATATCCAGTATCTTGTACTTCATTGACCAGTTTCTCATAAGTATCTAAAAAGATTACAAGTGGTTGATTTAATTTCTTCACATTTTCTTCTAAATCTAAAGAAAAATAATATGGTAAATCCTGATAAATATCTTCGGCACTATCTTGTTCAATTTGGGAAAGTTCTTTTTTATAGTTACTAGTTAAATTTTTTAATACCGCAATCCCACTATCTGCTAGTTTCACAAGTTTAGAAGCCATTCCAATCAAAGGAATATCTTCAATACTATCCATGATAAAACTAAGCGTTCTACTCTGTTCTACATAAGACTGTACTTCTTTTTTTTCTACTGTATCCCCTATTTTATTAGAATAAGCGTAAAGAGCAAGATCAAATAATGGAAATGAAAACTTATAATCTTTTTCCAATTTTGTTTTCATAAATTGCAAGGATGTTTTCATATCTTGACTTGTTTCAAAGTCATAGTGCAAATAATATGGGTTTTTCTCTTTTTCTTTTAATTCTTCCTGTAATTTTCTTAAAAGTGTACTTTTTCCAATTCCCCCAACACCATAATAAGTAATTACATAGATATCATCGACATCTGGTAATTGTTGTTTTAATGCGTCATATTTATCAAAAAATACTTTTCTAGGTTGTTCACGATCTGTAAATTTACGAGTAGCACGTACTATCCCTTCTTTTCTCATAATTTTTTTAGCCATCTTGATTCCTCACTTTTCTTTATTATAACATAATTACAAAAAAACACTTTATATAAAGTGTCTTATTTTAAATAGTAATGACGAATTGGTGTTAAATCATCATTTAATTCATAACAAATAGGATTTCCCGTTTCAATTTCTAAATTCATCACTTCTTCATCACTCATGTGATCTAAATACTTCATGAGTCCTCTTAAACTATTACCATGAGCGACAATGATAACTTGTTTTCCTTGTTCCAATTCTTGTTTGATATCTGTATTCCAATAAGTAATGACACGATGAATAGTATCGATTAAATTTTCAGTTGTCGGTAATTCTTCTTCTGTTAAATCTTTATATTTTGGATCATGTCCTGGATAACGTTCATCTTCTTTTGTTAAAGCAGGTGGTCTAACATCTGCACTACGTCTCCATAACTTTACTTGTTCTT
>CALVQD010000018.1 GCA_944355255.1 uncultured Bacilli bacterium | reverse complement strand
ACAGAATTAAATCCATACATTATTTCTTAAGAGGATTGTAATTGCAATCCTCTTTTCTTTACATTCTTTTTTGATAAATACTACCAAAATATTGAAAAAATTGATATAATGTATGATAGGTGATACTATGAATAAGACTAAGATAGTTGCTACCATAGGTCCTGCTAGTCAAGATAAAGAAATATTGAAACAAATGATCTTGGCTGGTCTTGATGTTATTCGAATTAATATGAGTCATGCGGATTATAAATTCTGTGATGATGTGATTTCTAAATTAAAAGAATTAAATCAAGAATTAAATACAAATGTTGCACTTATGATGGATTTAAATGGACCAACTGTGGTAGTCAATCGTCTCAAGGGGAAACAATTGACGTTGAAAACTGGAGATACGATTGAAATTTACGGAGATAGAGAAGTAGACGGAAAACATGCTTTTTCTGTTTCTTATGATGGTTTGGGAAAAGATTTGAAATATAATTCACATTTGGTGTTAGATGACCATGAAATTATTTTAAAAGTCATTGATAAAAGTGATGATATTGTTACTTGTCTTGTAGAAAAAGGTGGAAATTTAAAATTAGGAATGAAAGTAATTTCTCCTGATTGTAAGTTACGTTTTCCATTTTTGACAGAGAAGGATAAAAAAGATATTTTATATGCTCATGAACACGATGTTGATTTTTTAGCTCTTTCTTTTGTGATGAATAGTGAAAATGTTTTGGAAGTAAATGATTTGTTAATTCAAATGAATGATAATCGTATGTCTATTTTGACAAAAATAGAGACAGAAGAAGCTGTTGATGAAATTGATGAGATTATTCGAGTATCTGATGGAATTATTATTGCTAGAGGGGATTTAGGAATTTCTCTTCCGGTAGAAAGAATTCCGGGAATTCAGAAAATGATTATTCATAAGTGTCATAATGAAGGTAAGGTAAGTTTAGTAGCTACAGAGTTTTTAGCTAGTATGGAAAGTTCAAGTCATCCGACACGTGCGGAAGTATCGGATATTGCGAATGCGGTGTTAGATGGGGTAGATTCAGTTATTTTATGTGGAGAGACAACGATTGGGAAATATCCAATTGAGGCATTGACGATGATGGAAAAAATAATTGAGACTTCGGAAGAGGATGTTCCGTATTTTGAATTATTGGATAATGCGATGCGTACTGAAGAAGATGGAATTACTGGAACACTTGCTTATAGTGTTGTTACTTGTGCGAATCGTTTACGATGTGTTGCGATTGTAACACCAACAGTTACTGGTTATACAGCACGTCGTATTAGTCGTTTTAGACCTATTTGTCCAATTGTTGCTCTTTGTGAAGATGAATCTGTTATTAAACAGTTATCACTTTATTTTGGTGTATATGGAGTAAAAATATCAGAATTTACTTCATTTGATAAAATGATGAAAGAAGCAATGAAAGAATTAAAACAATTTATGGATACCAAAGAACATGATAAGGTAATTATTACAGGTGGTTATCCATTTCGAAAAGTAAAGCATACAAATTTTATGAGAATAGAAGAATTGTAAAGGGGTGATACGTATGTATCCATTAGGTAGTCAATTTGAATTTGATAAGACAAAAGGAGTTGCGAATCAAAAAGCAATTTTCCAAGGAGAAAAGTATCGTATTACTGTTTTAACTGAAAGATTGATTCGTCTCGAATATCAAGAAGAAGGAAAGTTTGAAGATCGATTGACAGAAATGGTAATTAATCGTAGTTTTCCTGTTCCTAAGTTTCAATTTAAAGAGGATGCTGTATCATTAGAAATTACGACAAAGTATTTTCACCTCTTTTATTTAAAGAATAGACCATTTGTAGGCTCTAAGATGAATCCAATTGGTAATTTGCGTGTGAATTTAGTAAATAGTGATCGTATTTGGAACTATGGGCATCCTGAGGTACGTAATTATGGAGCTCCAGGAATTAGTATGGACACAGATGAGAAATTTGGAAAAGGTCTTTATTCTGCAGATGGATTTGCAACGATTGATGATTCTAATGGACTAGTGATTGAAGACGGAGGAACCTTAGTTGAGAAGACCGTAAAAGGGATTGATATTTATGCATTCTTTTATTTAAAAGATTTTGCCCTTTGTTTGAAGGATTATTTTGGATTAACCGGATTTCCTTCTTTAATTCCTAGATATGCTTTAGGAAACTGGTGGAGTCGTAATGTAAGTTATGATCAAAATCAAGTGAAGGAATTAATTCAAGAGTTTGATGATAATGATATACCACTTTCTATCTTATTGTTAAATAAAGATTGGCATCAACAAGATGTGAAGAATAAAAAGTATGCTGGTTTTTCATTTCAGTCAAATCGTTTTCCCCAACCGGAAAAACTGGTTGAATTTTTACACTCACAGGGAATTCGTTTGGGACTTACATTAAATGGGTTTGATTCTATTTACGATTATGAGAGTTATTATTCTAAGGTGACAGAATATTTAAAAGCTGATGAAAAGGGTAGAATTCCATTTCAAATGTTAGATTCAAAATTTATCGATGTTTATTTAAAAATACTCATTCATCCACTTGATAATATGGGAATTGATTTTTATTTCTTAGATATGGATGATACAAAAAGGTTAAATGAACTTAGATTATTACAACATTATCATTTCTATGATATGAGACGTAATTTTAAACGTAGACCAATGGTCCTTTCTCGTAATACCAATTTAGCACCGCATCGTTATCCTGTTTTATATTCAGGAAAAACAATTGTTAGTTGGGATACTTTAAAGAAAGTTCCTCTTTATAATGCCAGTGCTTCTAATATTGGAGTATCTTTCTGGAGTCATGATATAGGAGGATATTATAAAGGAATTGAAGATAATGAATTATATACTCGTTTTGTGCAATTAGGAACATTTAGTCCTATTTTAAAACTCGGTAGTGAAACTGGAAAGTATTATAAAAGAGAACCATGGCGTTGGAGTGTAAAGACGTATCGTATTGCCAAAGATTATTTACAGTTACGTCATCGTTTAATTCCTTATTTATATGCAGAAAGTTATAAATATTCAAAATATGGTATGCCAATTGTACAACCAATTTATTATCAAATGCCAGAATTATATGATGATGAACTTTATAAGAATGAATATTTCTTTGGAACAGAATTATTTGTCTGTCCAATTATTTCAAAGAAAGAGTATTTGATGAACCGTGTGATTCATAAATTTTATATGCCAAATGGTACTTGGTATGACTTTATGACAGGAAAGAAATTTCCAGGTGGAAAGAAATATGTATCTTTCTTTAAAGATGAAGATTATCCTGTGTTTGCTAAATCTGGATCGATTATTCCATTTGGAACACATGATAACATGAATGATACGACACCACCAAAAGATATGGAAATTCATATTTTCCCTGGTAAAAATAATCAATATAATTTATATGAGGATGATGGTGTCAGTGATTTATATCGTCAAGGTTATTACTTATTAACATCGATTGATTATAACTATTTACCAAATAACTATACAGTAATTATTCGTGCCATTGAAGGTAAAAGTGGAATTATTCCTGATAAACGAAATTATAAAATTCGTTTCCGTAATACGAAACAAGCAGATGATGTTGTTGTATTTTTCAACGATGGACAGATTCAGTCTCAGTCTTGGATAGAAGGAACAGACTTTATCGTAGAAGTAAAAGATGTTCCAACAATTGGTCAATTAACAATCAATTGTAAAGGAAAAGATATCGAAATTGATGCACTCCGTTTGATCAATGATGATATTGAATCTATTATTAATGATTTACAAATTGAAACAGAGATGAAAGAAGTTATCGATTCTATTTTATTTAGTAATTTGCCAATTAAAAAGAAAAGAATTGAGATTCGTAAGTTAAGAAGAAAAGGATTAGAGAGAAAATTCGTTCGTTTATTCTTAAAATTACTTGAATATATTGAACAAATATAATATAATAAACGTGTTTTGTGAAAAACTTAGAAGAAGAGTAGTAGTGAATTTGAAATGTGAAGAGAGCATGTGGTTGGTGCAAACATGACATATTCGATTCGTGAACTTGCTTTGGAGTTGTCTTAGGACCGGTTCATACCGTTAACATGATGAAGTGCATAAAGTATTATGAATTAAGGTGGTACCGCGGATATTCCGTCCTTAAACTAGTAATACTTTTTTCTGTATGAAAGGAGAGATAGGTTGGGAGAGATTATTTTGTTTGTAATTACATTTGTACTTGTTTATGGTGTATATGCAGTTATGATTTTAAATAGTAAGAAAAGATTAGAAGCGTATAAGAGTAGTGTTGAAATTCGTTTTCTAGAAAATAAGTATCAAGTAAATGTGAAAAAATTTGAGTTTAAGAAATTAGCTCGTACGGTATTGATTGTAAATACATTAGATATTTGTATTACAGCAGCACTTGCTTGTTTATTTCCGAATTGGATTTTACAATTTGTAGCAGGTTTTTTCATTTTATTAATTATGATTTTAATTAGCTATAGTCTATTAGGACATTATTTAAAAAGACAGGAAGGAAAGATGTAAATATGTATGAAGCGAATAAAATAGAAAAAAAATGGCAGAAGTATTGGGATGAACATGAGACTTTTAAAACAGATGTATGGGATTTTTCAAAACCAAAGTTCTATTGTTTGGATATGTTTCCATATCCATCAGGACAAGGATTGCACGTAGGTCACCCAGAAGGGTATACTGCAACGGATATTGTTTCACGTTATAAACGTATGAAAGGATTTAATGTACTTCATCCAATGGGATGGGATGCATTTGGTCTTCCTGCAGAACAATATGCGATTAACACAGGAAATCATCCAGCAGGATTTACAGAAAATAATATTCAGACATTTAAACGTCAATTAAAAATGTTAGGATTTTCTTATGATTGGAGTAAAGAAGTATCAACTGCAGATCCTAAATTTTATAAATGGACTCAGTGGATTTTTAAACAATTATATGAAGATGGATATGCGAAATGTGTAGATATACCTGTGAATTGGTGTGAAGAATTGGGAACAGTACTTGCTAATGATGAAGTGATCGATGGAAAGAGCGAACGTGGAGGATATCCAGTAATTCGTAAAAATATGCGTCAATGGGTTTTAACAATTCCAAAATATGCTGAAAAATTATTAGAGGGATTAGAAAAAATCGATTGGCCAGAATCAACAAAAGAAATGCAGAAAAACTGGATTGGTAAATCAGTTGGAGCCCATGTTGATTTTAAGATTGTGGGAACAGATCTTACTTTTACAGTGTTTACAACGAGACCAGATACATTGTTTGGAGCGACTTATTGTGTTATGGCTCCAGAACATGAGTATGTGGATCAAATTACGACAGAGGAACAAAAAGATCAAGTTGCTGCTTATAAGTTAGAATGTGCAAAAAAATCTGAATTAGAAAGAACAGAATTAAATAAAGAAAAAACAGGTGTATTTACTGGAGCATATGCGATTAATCCGGTTAATGGAAAAGAAATTCCAATTTGGATTAGTGATTATGTATTAGCTGGTTATGGTACAGGAGCAATTATGGCAGTACCTGCTCATGATACAAGAGATTATGAATTTGCTAAGAAATTTGATATTCCAATCATTCAAGTATTAGAAGGTGGAGATATTTCTAAAGAAGCATTCATAGAGGATGGTATTCATATCAATTCTGAATTTTTAAATGGACTTGGAAAACAAGAAGCGATTGATCAAATGATTGCTTGGTTAGAAGAACATCATGTTGGAAAAAAACAAATTAATTATCACATTCGTGATTGGATTTTTGCTCGTCAAAGATATTGGGGAGAACCAATTCCAATTGTCCATTTTGAAGATGGAAGTATGAAGGCATTAGAAGACTCTGAACTTCCACTGGTACTTCCAGAGTTAGAGAATTATCGACCAAGTAAAAATGGTGATTCTCCACTTGAAAAAGCAACAGATTGGGTACATGTTACAAGAGATGGAAAGAAAGCCAAAAGAGAAACTTCTACGATGCCAGGAAGTGCAGGATCTAGTTGGTATTTCTTAAGATATATCGATCCAGATAATGAACATGAAATTGCCGATAAAAAGTTACTAGAACATTGGATGCCAGTAGATTTATATGTGGGAGGACCAGAACATGCAGTAGGTCATTTGTTATATTCTAGATTTTGGAATCATTATTTATATGATAAAGGTATTGTTCCAGTAGAAGAACCTTTTCAAACATTACGTCATCAGGGTATGATTTTAGGTGCTAATGGAGAAAAGATGAGTAAATCTCGTGGGAATGTCATTAATCCAGATGATATTGTAAAAGAATATGGAGCAGATACACTTCGTGTTTATGAAATGTTTATGGGACCATTAGAAGCAAGTAAACCATGGGATACGAAAGGTGTAGAAGGAGCTAGAAGATTCTTAGATCGTGTTTATCGTTACTTTGCTGAAGAACATCGTATTCGTGAAGAAGAAAATAAAAATTTAGAAAAGATTTATCACGCTACTGTAAAGAAAGTTACAAATGATTATGAGACGTTAAACTTTAATACAGCTATTAGTCAAATGATGATTTTTGTCAATGCTTTATATAAAGAAGAATTTATTCCAAAAGAATATGCTGAAGGATTTATGAAATTATTAAATCCAATTGCTCCTCATATTACAGAAGAGATTTGGCATGAAGCATTAGGACATGAAGATACAATTACCTATGAAACTTGGCCAACTTATGATGAAAATAAATTAGTAGAAGATACGTATACAATGGTTGTTCAAGTCAATGGAAAAGTAAGAGGAAAGATAGAAGTAGGTACTAATACATCAAAAGAAGAGATGGAAGCACTTGCTAAAGAAATTGAAAATGTCAAGAAAAATATAGAGGGTAAAGAAATTGTAAAAGTTATTACGATTCCTTCTAAATTAGTAAATATTGTAGTAAAATAGAAAGTATATGTTTTTTTAAAGCATATACTTTTTATATTAGAAGGAAGGGTGGTAAAATGAGTGAAAAAACAATGATATTAAGTGAAAAATTTTTTGAAAAAAGTCTAGAGAAAGATGCAGAAGTTTATCGTACAACAGGAAATGTTATTTCTCTTTTAAATACAGTATTAGAGGCAATTACGGAAAGTATTCCAAATATTGGAATTAGTATTATGCTAAAACATGATTTTGAATGTTATTTCTTTACAAGTGGAAATGTAAAAGAAGCATTAGAACTTCATCAAATCAAAAAAAATATGATACCGTTTTCTTTTGAACTAAAAGATGGAAATAATCGCTTTTTTATCAATCATGAAAAATTAATTCTAGAAGTGATGGAACAAGGTAAAATACGTAAAATGAACTACAATTGTAATAGTCCAGAACAATTAGTCATTCGTGATTTTGAGATAGAGGGAAAAAAAGAAATGAAAACTGATGAAATCATATCTAATTTTAATGAAGATGGATATGAACAACAGAGAATTCATCAAACTTATTGTAAAAGAGATCATTCTATCTTAAACCGTTTTAGGAAACAGACAAAACCAATTTCGACATTAAGAGAGTGGTTTCGTAATCCAAATGATCAACAAAAAGTAGTGGTTACCATTTGTGATGTTTATGACAATGGAAAAGAAAAATTTGTAAAACAGATTGGGATTGCCAATTTCGAAGTATCTTGTGATGATATTTATATTATCAATCATGATGGATTAGGTGAGCAGATGGTTGATTTAGAAAAGTACAATGATCCAAATTCTTATTTATTAGAAGAAAACCATGTGTATCACAAAATAAAATAAAGAAATTTAAGAGTTGCAAGATACTCTTTTTTTTGTTTGCACATTGAAATATATATATGTTAAAATAAAAATAGAGGATAGAACTTGACTTTCCAGTCAACTGGAATGTTATAGTGAAAATGGAAAGGAGGAAAACATGCTAAATGTATAAGATCGGAGATTTTTCTAAAATGGTTGGAATTCCGGTTAGAACTTTACGGTTTTATGATGAATGTGGGGTATTAAAACCAAGTAAAGTTGATCCATTTACAAGTTATCGATACTATCAAGAAGAAGATATTGAAGAGATACAGAAGATACAACAGTTAAAAGAATTGGGTTTTACTTTAGAGGAAATTATAGAATATAAAGATAAATTAACATCGGAAATATTAGAACAAAAGAGACAAGAATTAGAACAAAATATATATTTTTTAAAGGTAAAAATATATCATTTAGAACAATTAAAAATTCAATTACAAGAACAAGAAGGGAGAAGAAAAGTATATGAAAAAAGAAATGTTAGAGAAAATAAAAAATAGTAAGAAACCTTTATTGGTTACTGGTGATATGTTGTCTGGAAAGACAAATAATGTATTATTTCCAATTGTGGATGAATTAATTAAAGAAAATCAAAACTTATTTTTAGTAGATACAAAAGGAGAATATTTAGAACAATTTTATGAAAAAGTAAAATCACAAGGGTACAGAGTGAAAATCATTGATTTAGCAAAGTGGACTTATGGTGGTGTACATCATTTTAATCCATTAACTGATGTATCTCAAGATGTTTTAGATCAGTTGTTCCATACAGTAGAAAAACATGATTATGAATTAGGAATTCAAGTGAAAACTATTTTCAATTATATCTGTAATTATATTGACAAAAATCTTCGTAGAGATGATGAAATACCAAGCAAACACTTTTGGAAAAACAGTTGGAATGCCGTTTATAGAATTTGTTCCAATCCCCATCATGTACAACATCTATTAGAAAAAAATTTGTTTGCTTCATATTTTGATAATCCACCATCTCATTTAAATAACTTTACTTATGAAGAAATCCGTCGTGCATGTCTTATCATTTGTGAATTGGTTAAACCTTTTAAATTTGAAATTGGGATTTCGAAAAATCAAACGTTTACTCATGAAATGCTATATAGTGATAAAACAGCTATTTTCTGTCTTTGTAATCCTACTGATCATAAAATCAATGAAATTGTGAACATGTTAATTCAATGGATTTATAAAAAAAGTTATTATAAGAAAGGACTTCGCTGTCATTTAATTTTAGATGATTTCATGTGTTTAGATGAAATTGTACATTTTAATGACATATTACGAATTTCTCCAAAATATGATTTAAAATTCTATTTATCGGTACAATCTAAGGAAAAATTATCGCAAATGTACGGTGATGAATTATTTAGAATGTGTGATCAAATTACGGTTGAAAGGCAAATGGAAGTAAATATGGGAGGAAATATATATACAGTAGAAAAAGAACCATATTCTACGGTGGAAAGAGATAGCTCATATATTACTACTATTGAATTACAAATTAATAAATTAGAAAACAAAAAAAATAATGATGAGATACAGGAATTGATGGAAAAACTAGATAAAAAAAATATGAAGTTAGAGCAAGAAAACTTTCTAACTGTTGATGAGGTGCAGGAAATAATCAAAAAAATAAACACAAAAATTATGAAGTTAGAGCAAGAAGCATCTCAACAAAGTCAAAAAATTAAAAAAATTGATGTTTTGGATAACTCTTTGCATCATCAGTTAGAAAATAAAACTGGAACAATTCAGGATAGAATTCATAAATTAAATGAAAATTTAGATCAATTAGAAGATAAAATAAAATTAGAAAAACAATCAAAACAACAAAAAAATAAGAAAAACGAGAATTAAATGAAATTCTCGTTTTATTAAAATATGTTTATTCTTGAACGTTTGATAGAAATTAGATATAATAAATTTGAGGTTAGAGTATGGAAACAGATTTATATCAATATGAACATGAATTGTGGAATCAAGGAGTTGAATATGTTGGGGGAGTCGATGAAGTAGGAAGAGGACCATTAATTGGACCAGTTGTTACTGCTTGTGTGGTATTACCTCATGATTTTATATTACCGGGATTAACAGATTCGAAAAAATTATCAGAAAAAAAACGTGACCAGTTTTATGATTATATTATGGAGCATGCAATTGCTGTAGAAATTGGTATGGATTCTCCAGAGAGAATTGATGAGATTAATATTTATCAAGCTTCAAAGGAAGCGATGATAAAAGCAATTAATCAAGTAAAAGAAAAAATACCTTTACAATATGTACTTACTGATGCGATGCCAATGGAGTTAGATATTCCTGTGTTACCAATTGTGAAAGGAGATGCGAAAAGTATTACGATTGCAGCTGCAAGTGTAGTGGCAAAAGTAGCACGTGATCGTATGATGATAGCGTTGGATGAGAAGTATCCGCAGTATGGGTTTAAAAATCATAAGGGATATCCTACAAAAAAGCATTTAGAAGCGATAAGAACATATGGATTGATAGATGGTTATCGAAAGACTTATGGCCCTGTAAAAGAGCTTTTAGAGGAGGAAAAAATATGAATCAAAATCAATGGCAAAAAGACTATATTGGAAGAAGAGATCCAAAAGTAATTCGAGAAGAAAATGCTAATCGTGTTTTTGAACAAAGAATGAGAAAGATTTATCAAAAACCAGCACCAGAACCAAAACCAGTGAATTATATTGAACAAGAAATAAAAGAACGTCAAAATAATATTCGTTTTTTAAAAAGTAATCCATTAAATAGAAAGAATAAACCTTTTTAATATGGAAATAAAAACAGTAATCACTGGTGCCTTAGAAGAAAATTGTTATATCTTGATATCTGGAAAGGATGCGATTGTAATAGATCCTGGAGATAATTTTGCTAAAATTAAAGAAGCATATCAAAATTATCACGTCCATGCGATTATGATTACACATCGTCATTTTGATCACATTGGTGCTTTAGAACCAGTACAAAAAGATACCAATGCTAAAGTATTAGAATACTCTAATTTAGAAGAAAAACAGTACCAGATAGGACCATTTTCCTTTGAAGTAATATTTACGAAAGGACATTCTAAAGACTCTGTAACATATTATTTTAAAGAACAAAATTGTATGTTTGTAGGAGACTTTATCTTTCAAAATAGCATTGGTCGTATGGATTTAGAAGGTGGTAGTGAAATAGATATGAAACATAGTATCGAACACATCAAAACATATCCATCTAATATAATACTATATCCAGGACATGGACCATCTACAACATTAGAGCAAGAAAAAAGATATAATCCATTTTTTAAATAAAAATATAGGGAGTAAAATGAAAGCATATATTGATATTGAAAACGCACATACACAAGATGTGGTTACTTATGAATGTCCAGTTTTAGAATTTGATGAAAAAGGTAAAATCAAATTTGATATTAGTCATTTAAATGATAGTGAAGTAAAAACATTAATGCTTGCGATATCAGAAGAACCAGAGTTAAGTTATATTGATATAGAAATGTTTTATATTGATGCTGATGAAGTACCATATTTTGGACCAGATTATGATTTCAATATTGTAAATTCAATTTTAATTGGAAAATACAATAGAGAAATATATTCAAGAAAAGGGGAAAAATAACGAAGTAGGGTGGAAATCTTGGTGTATTATACAATCAGATTTAAAAAAGAATATTTTCATGACACATTGATTAGTCTATTGTCTTTTTAAAATATATAAACATAAAAAAAAGCGTAAGATCTACGCTTCTCTTTTTCTATAAGCATCACACATGGTTGCTTCTTTTTCTTCTTCTAATGAACAGTGACAAACTTTAATCTCATCTTTTTGACACATATCATTTTGTCTATCACAATAGTGACAGTCATGTACATTACAACTAATTTTTTGTCTAGACATATTCTCACCCCATTTTTAATATGAACAAAAAAGAAAAAAATGATACAAGAGGCAGGAATATTAAAGAGAGATGTGATATATAAATAGTAGAGAAGTTGACAAATACGTGGGTATTTGATATAACTTAGTCTTAGAAAAGGTGGATCAGTATGCAGAAAAAAAACTTAGTCATCGTGGAGTCTCCAAGTAAATCAAAAACAATTGAAAAGTATTTAGGAAATGATTATCAAGTTGTTTCTAGTAAAGGGCATGTAAGAGATCTTGCAACTTCAGGAAAATATGGATTAGGAGTTGATATCGAAGATCATTTCAAACCAAACTATGTAACAATCAAAGGGAAGAAAAAAGTAATTGATGAATTAAAGAAAGATTGTAAAAATGCGAAATTTGTATATCTCGCAACCGACCCTGACCGTGAAGGAGAAGCAATTAGTTGGCATTTATATGATGTTTTAGGATTAAAACCGGAACAATATGATCGTATTGTTTTTAATGAGATTACAAAACCAGCTGTTATAGAAGCATTAAAACATCCTCGTAAAATTGATCAAGATTTAGTAAATAGTCAAGAAACAAGAAGAATATTAGACCGTATTATTGGGTTTCGTTTATCGAAATTTATTCAATCGAAAACAAGTGGTTCATCAGCTGGAAGAGTACAAAGTGTTGCATTAAAATTAATTGTTGATCGTGAACGTGAAATACAGAATTTCCAAAAAGAAGAATATTGGACAATTACAGCCCAATTTCCAAGCTTTGAAGCAGACTTATTCGCATATGATCATAAAGATATAGAAGTAAAAAATGAACAAGAAGCAGATCATATTTTAGAAATATTAAAGCCAACGTTTCAAATTGAAAGTATTGAAAAGAAGAAAAAGAACAAGAAATCAAAACCACCATTTATTACTAGTACCTTACAACAAGATGCTTCTAATAAATTAGGTTTTACAGCTAAAAAGACAATGAGTATTGCTCAAAAATTATATGAAGGTATTGACCTTGGTAGTGAAACAGTGGGTCTTATTAGTTATATGCGTACAGATTCTATCCGCCTTAGTGATGAATTTGTAAAGAGTGCTTTTGGATTTATTAAAGCAACTTATGGTGAAGAATATATTGGTACTGTAAAACATACAAGAAAAAAAGAAAATGTACAAGATGCTCACGAAGCAATTCGTCCAACCAGTGTGAATCGTACTCCTGAAAGTGTGAAACAATATTTAACGAATGATGAATATAAACTATATCGTATGATTTATTATCGTGCTCTAGCATCGTTAATGAAAGATGCGAAAACAGAAAATACAACTGTAATTTTAGATAATGAAAATTATCAATTTAAAGCAACTGGACAGACAATTGTATTTGATGGATATTTACATATTTATCAGGATTATGAAGATACGAAAGAGACAGTACTTCCTGAATTCGATCAGAAGAATGAACCGATGATTACTTCAACTGATATTGTAAAAGAACAACACTTTACAAAACCAAAACCACGTTATACAGAAGCGAAATTAATCAAAGAAATGGAAGAATTAGGGATTGGTAGACCAAGTACTTATGCGACGATTTTAGATAATATTAAAACACGTGGTTATGTGAATATGGAAGAGAAGAAATTTGTTCCAACAGAAATTGGAATTGAAGTAACAGATAAATTACAACAGAGTTTTTCTCATTTAATTAATGTGAAGTATACTGCGAAAATGGAAGAAGATTTAGATAAAATTGCCGATGGTAAAAAAGTTTGGTATCAAACATTAGATAAATTTTATAAAGAATTTGAACCATCTTTAAAAGAAGCATTTGAAACTGTTGCGAAAAAAGAACCTGAAAAAACGGGAGAAAAGTGTCCACAATGTGGTAGTGATTTGGTGATCCGTAAAGGACGTTATGGAGAGTTTACGGCTTGTAGTAATTATCCAACATGTAAATATATTAAACAAGAAAAGAAAGAAGAAGTAGTTATTTGCGATTGTCCTAACTGTGATGGAAAAATCATTGAAAAGAAAAGTCGTAAAGGCAAATTATTCTATGGATGTAATCACTATCCAACATGTAAAACTGCATATTGGGATAAACCAATTGGAGAGAAATGTCCACAATGTGGTGAAATGCTTGTCGAAACAAAGAAAAAAGTCATTAAGTGTAGTGCTTGTGACTATGTAAAATAATAGAGAAATACTTGGCTTATGCTAGGTATTTTTATTGTAATTAAGAATCGTTGTATGATAATAAACTTCAGAAGATGTATTAAGTTCATATGAGAACAGTAAAAGAAAGTAGTGAAACCTACTTTTTTCTTGCATATTTTTAAAAATATACTATAATACTATATTAAAGTGAGGGGTCATTATGTCGTATGAAGAAGTAAAAGAATGGGTTGTAAAACACTTTAGTACATTTTCTTATACAGTAGAAGAAGAAAAAGAATTATTAGAATTATTAATAAAAATTAAGTTAGGAGAACATACTTATTGGAATGCATGTAATGAAGAAGATTTAGAAAAGTTATTAGATATGGAAATTGTAGGGGAACCTTTATCTAAGTTATGGGAACTATGTGATAAGTCAGAATATCTATTTTCATATCATATTTCTCTAGTACCTGATATCTTTACAAAGGAACAAATTTTATCTAATTTCTTATTAGAAAATCCGATTTCGTTTTTTGAAAATTTTGATGAGTTTATTACATCATATCAATTAGATGATAAAGAATATGCGAATAGTATTGCTCGTTTTCAATTAGCACAAATGAAACGAAATGTTAGAAATCAATTTGTAATTCGTTATAATGAATCATGTGAAAAAGAGGGAAGTCATAATTTTCTTTCACTAGAAGGGGAGATACCAGTGAAACAGATTATGAATCCAATGACAAAAGTAGATGTGAACGAGATATATTATGGAACAAGGGAAGATATTACCAATGCTTCTTATCCGATGTTTTTAAAAAATGAACATCGATTTGTGAATACAAAAACAGAGATTTACCAAGTTTTTACGGAAGTACCATATTTAGATACTTATTATATTCCAACTGTTTATGATGATTTTTCAAATATATTATTTGAACCATATCAAAGTTATGAAGAAATGAGAGATGATAATTTTGCGTGGATTCATCCACTGATGAGTTTAGTAAAAAATACGAAACAGAATTTAATGCAAGATATGGATTTCGCAATATCTGTGAAATGGAAGTATTTGACTTTAATTGAATTATTTTTATCTAAAATAGATGATGATTTTAAAATTACAGTTCGAGATTTGACTGATTTTCATGAATTATTCTCATTTTGTAATCAGTATTTATACAATACATTTATTACCTGTCCTTGGAGAGAAGAAACGAGTGATAAGGTATATAAGTCATAATTGAAATCGAAATAATCATATCAGTCAATAAATAGACCGGATTCGGTCTTTTTTTTCTCAAAGACTAGAAAAACATGATATAATATCTATGTTGTAAAAAGAAAGGACGATTGGATGAAAACGCTATATAAAGATCAAGTAAAACATGTTGCGAAATTAGCGCGTCTTCGTTTAGA
>CALVQD010000017.1 GCA_944355255.1 uncultured Bacilli bacterium | reverse complement strand
ACTGCTCCAGCAGCTGCTAACACTTTTGCAATTTTTGCAATCATCATACAACCTCCTTCTCACTGTATTTTGATAAATATCTATGCGACATCTACCACATAATGTTTATAATTAGCATACGGTAATTTAAAAATATGATAAACAATAGGAGATATCATAAAATTTTGTACTACCAGTGCTAATAGCAATGAATTTGAAATAAATTGATCTTCTATTACCATAGCTACAATTACCATAGCAATTGCAACCGCAGTCGATATCAATTTATATGTCAATCTTCTCTTTTTACTGACAATTGGTCTTTTATATGTATCAGCTGGTGCATTTTTAAACATAAATAATATACAAATAATTCCAATTGTCATTTTTATTTCTGCTGGAATTACTAATTGTGTACATAAGAAAGGTACTCCGATAAAAATACAAGTCGATGATAATAAACAAATCCAACTCTTTGTAGCATGTAATCCAAACGATGGTGTTCTAATAATGTTATATATGAGTAAAAAAATAATGACTTCTTTCCAAATTCCGAATATGATAGAGAGTAATATAATAACAATTAATTTTGAGACTGTTAAATATAGGCCCTCTAAACCATATTGAATTATTTCAAAGTCATTTTCTGTTTTATCAGTATTATATTTTCTTACTAATTCCATACACTTATTCATTATAACTTTTTTCATACTACCATCACCAAGAACCATGTTATCAGAATCTTTTTTTCTTGTTTGTATTTCAGTTTCAATTTTTATATTTTATTATTCAATTTTTTCATTGTTAACCATTAGCTATGTTTTTTATTCATTCATGCATATTTTTACGCTTTTTAAACGCGAAACAACAATTATTAAATATTTTATCTATACTGGTAAGTGAAGAGAGGTATTTATGAAAACTGGAAAATTGAAATGGTTCAATGATAAAAATGGATTTGGTTTTATCATTAATGAAAGAGGAGAAGATGTATTTGTACATTATAGTCAAATCCAATGTGATGGATTTAAAACATTAAAAGATGGAGATATTTTAGAATATGAGGAAGTAGAAACAGAAAAAGGATTGCAGGCACATAATGTTGTTGTTATTGATCACATAGAAAATAATGATAAAGAAAAAGAAACTGTTACTGAATAAGTTACAGTTTCTTTTTTATACACCACCTATAATTCCTTTACTACGTAAATATAATTTTCTCATCCAATCTACTGGAATTACAGTCATAGAAAATAATAACATGATTATAAATTCATATAATGTTAAACCAAACGTTCTAAATAACGAACCACCAAAATATATGAGATTTACTTGAACAAATAAAATTAATAAAATAACAATGATAAATACATGATTTTGATATAAATGAGCTAAAAGATTTAATCGATGTGTTCGAGCATTAAAACTATTAAATATTCCCATAAAAATGAATAGTCCGAAGAATGCAGTCATCAAATATTTATCATTGATTCCACTACGAAATAAATGATGAATCCAAGGTAGTTTTAAAAAGATTACACATAAGATGGCAGAATATGCTCCTGTAAAAATAATTTCATCCTTCATATATCGATTGATAATTGGTTCGTTCTTTTTCTTCGGTTTTTCATACATATATTCTAATAACGGAGGTTCATAAGCAAATGCGATTCCAGCCAATGTATCCATTACCATATTAATCCATAACATTTGAATAACTGTAACTGGAGTATCAACACCAATAAACGGTCCAATAATTGATAGGCTAACAGCACAAATATTTACCGTTAATTGAAAAATAATAAATTTACGAATGCTTTTAAAAATTGTTCTTCCAAACAAAATAGCTCGGGAAATAGATTTAAAATTATCATCTAAAATAACAATATCACTTGCTTCTTTAGATACTTCAGTTCCACTTCCCATAGCAAATCCAACGTCTGCTTTTTTTAGCGCTGGTGCATCATTCACGCCATCGCCTGTCATTCCTACAACTAAATCTAGTTCTTGACTCAATCTTACCAATCGACTTTTATCTTGTGGTAAAGATCTTGCTACCACACGTAGATTTGGTAGAATTCGTTTTACTTCTTCATCACTTTTCTGATTTAATTCACTGCTTGTAATCACTAAATCATTATGACTTTGAATAAGGCCTACTTCTCGAGCAATATTTGTTGCTGTTTCTTTATTATCTCCGGTAATCATAACTGTTTGAATATGTGCTTTTTGAACTAATTCAATACCTTCTTTGGCTTCTTCTCGCACTTCATCTTTAATGAATAGAATACCCACGAGTGTTAAATTAGAATGTGATGTAATTTTTTCTCTACTATCAGATGTTGCCAGCGCTAAAACACGAATTCCATGACATGCTACTTGATTGACCCTTTGTAAATACTGCATAGTAGACACGATTCTTTTCTTTTTTCCCTGTTCATCATAGTATTGATGGCATTGTGGAAGTATTTTTTCTGGAGCACCTTTGACAAGATTCATTATGTTTGTTCCATCTGAAATAGATGTCATTGAATATTTATTTCTACTATCAAATGGAATACTATGAATTATTTTTTTATACTGTGGAAAACTTCCGACTACAAATTTTAATAGAGCACGATCTGTAATATTTCCACCGATAATTTCTTTTTTTTGTTTATCATAACTACTTGCATTATTATAATAAAGAGAATCTTTTACCAAATTTTGATAAATAGGAGAAGAACTTAATTCTCCTAACGTATGATACTCTTTTAGCTTTCCATCCATCAAACAAATAACTTCTAATTGTCCTTTTGTTAAAGTTCCGGTTTTATCAGTAAATAATATATTAAGATTTCCTGCTGTTTCAATTCCTACTAATTTTCTAACTAAAACATTGCTTTTTAACATACGTTTCATATTTGATGATAAAACCAATGTAATCATCATAGGAAGTCCCTCAGGAACAGCAACCACTATAATTGTTACACTTAATGTCAATGCATAAAGAATATGACCGCTTATGACTGGAAAATTTGTAACTGTTTCTATTATTTTACTCATTTGAAATTGATTATCAATAACAATAACAGAAAATAGATATGATATACTGACCAATACTGCACCAATATAGCCGATTCTACTAATCACAGTTGCAAGACCTCTTAATCTAATTTTTAATGGACTTTCTGGCTGTTTTTCTTGCACTTCTCTTGCTAATGCACCATAAAATGTTTGATCTCCTACTTTTGTTACTTGCATCATACCACTTTTTGAATATACTACAGTTCCACGATAAACTTTATTTTGTTCTGTAACCTCTTGGTTTATAGATTCAATGGCTTTCTTTTTCGCTTCTTTGGCTTCTCCATTTAATGATGATTCATCTACCGTGATTTCCCCAAAAATCATATTTCCATCCGCGGGAATTTTATCACCTGCATCTAATAATACAATATCACCTACAACAATTTCATCAATTGGAATTTCTACTTTTTTTCCATTTCGTTTTACACGACATTTCAATTTTGCCGAATCTTCTTGTAATTTTTCAAACGCCTTTTCACTACCATATTCTGATATAGTGGAAATAAAAGATGCTAAAAAGATTGCAATTACAATACCAACTGTTTCATACCAATCAAAATTCTTCATTAGAAATACTGTTTTTATTCCTAAAGCAATTAGTAAAATTTTTATAATTGGATCTCCTAGTGATTGTAATAAAAGACTAAAAAAACTATCTTTTTTTTGTGTAGTAATTTGATTACTTCCATATTTTTCTCGTGACTTTTGTACTTGTTTTTCATTTAATCCTGTAAATTCTATTTTTCCCATCATGGCATGTCCTCCTAAAAAATACTATGATGAATTTACAAAATTATGGTATTTTTAAAAGAACAAAATGATACAAAAAATGTATTTTTTACTTTTCCTGTGGAAAACTTTCAAAATGTGACAAAAAAAGCAGTTGCATTTAACATATCATAATGTTACACTAATGATGTTCATGAATAAATTTCATCTTTTCTGTTTCATAAGAAACAAGATATGTTAAAATAGTATTATAAGAAAGAGGAATGTCTATGAGTATTAAAAAATTTAAAATTTCATATATGCCTGTCATCAGTGCAATTATATTATTTATTATAGGATTATTACTGTTAATTTTTCCACAGACTTTTTTGAAAAGCTTAGAGCTTATTTTAGGAATTTTATTTCTCATTCTAGGAATAGAACAAATCCTATACTCTATTTTTTCTAAAGATAAAATTTTAATTCCTAGTTTTAATTTAACTCAAGGAATTGTACATCTTGCTTTAGCAATTCTCTTATTATTTCGCCCTAACTTATCACAGACAGTATTCGGTGTAATCGTCGGTGTATGGGTTATTTCTAGTGCAACATTAAAATTAAATGTTGTAGTTCAAAAATCAAATTTAAACCTACCTTGGGGATGGGATCTTATCGACTGTTTTATTAAATTTGCTTTGGGGATTATTTTAATTCTTAAACCATTTAAAGGATTCGAGCTATGGACAATGTTTGCCGGTGGATATTTTATCATCATTGCAATTGATTTCTTAGTTACAGCATTTTACTTAGATAAATTATTTCAACCAATTAAAGTAGAAAAAAAGAAATATCAAAAAGCAAATAAAAAGAAGCGTTAATTTACATAGCTTCTTTTTATTTGTCATTATAACCATATTCAAATCCAACTTGACCATTTTCTTTTACAATCATATTTAAAGTATCCCATTTCTTTTTCTGTTCTTTACTAGTCAATTGAATCAACTTCATGACTTCACTTTTAATATTGTTTAAGGAAGTAGTATCTAAACTCTGATGACTCATTAATTTACCATCTTTTTTCCAAATTGCCATTTTTAAATCCACTGAGTTTGTCTCTTTTATGGCTTTTAATTGAATCGTTGTCCATTCTTCTTTTGTTGCATTTACCATTGCTGTAACAATTCTCTTTAACTGTTTCTTTTCTTCTAATTCTTGATTTTTTACATTTGTCTGTCCTGTTTCTTTACGAATTGTTTGAACATTTTCGTTTCGAATCTGTCTATTAAATGCTTTATTACTGCAAAACACTGTATTTTCAACTTTCATTTTTCTCATTTCATCTACTAAACGTTTAAAAATATTATCAATTAATGGTTCCTTTGTATTTGTTGTTTTAATCAATTTAATATCATATGGCTTAAAAATAATTTCAATTTTGTTGTCGAAACGCTTACGACTTTGAAGACTTTTACCCTTCATACTAGAATAATCTAAATTACAAACCATTAAAATATTAGAAACATTCTCTAATTTTCCTTTTTGGTATAATTTATACATTGTTTCATAAGAATCCACTTCTTCTCTAGAATGTTTATCATTGTAATAAAACACAAACGATAATCTTGTAAATCCTTTTTTATATTTATATTCTTGATATTCAGGTTTTAATTTTTTATTTTGTGTCTCTTCTTCTTCAAACAGTTTCATCATTTTCTGATATTCTTCTTCTAAAGCATAAGCAATATTCAACACTGCTTCTGCCGTTACGATGGAACTGGAAAAATCTTCTTGTGTTTTAATTATTTCATCCAACATAGCAAACCCTCCTAATTTCTTTTCCATTATAGCATACCAACCATTTTCCCGCAAACAATTGCCCTTATTGCAATGGAACTTTTACTCATTTTTCTGTATAGAATATCATAAATTGAAAAGAATTACAATCCTTTTCTTGTGAAAAAGAAAAAGTCAGAACGACTTTTATAAATTTCTCAAATTTTGACCAATCATCTCTTTATATTTTGTCACTCCTGGCTGGTCAAATGGGTTCACGTGGAACAAGTAAGAGCTCATTGCTGCACTCATCATGAAAAACATAGCAAGTTCTCCAAAACTATGTTCGTCCAGTCCCCCGATCTTAATCATTAATGTGGGGCAACCCCCTTCTAAGTGCGCTTGGCATACGCTTTTTTCAACTGTATGATTAATATTGCTCAATGTCTCTTGGTATTTATCAACTGTGAATGTTCTTGTTCTATCAATTGAAATCACTGTTTCAAATACAATCGGATTTCCTTCTTGAATGAACTGTCCAAGCGAATGTAAGTCTCTTGTATAAATTAATTTAATTGGCAAAATTCCCTTATGTTCTTTTCCTTCTGATTCCGCAAATAGTTGCTTTGTCCATTCGACAAATTTTGATAATTTCGGTTCATAGATTGCAAAACCTTCTATTACCTTACCCTGATCAAAGAAAATACGTCTTAACATTGCATATATACCTGCTTGATTTAAATACATTCTTCCTTCTTTTGCACCCTTTAAAAAAGAGATAATATCTAAACCTGCTAATGCCATTGGCAATAATGTAGCTGGGGTTAAAATGGAATATCTACCACTAATTACATTCGGAATATGAAATTTATGATACTCATGTTTTGTCGCATAATAAGCTAATTTCCCATCATAAGAACTTGTTGTTACAACAATTCTACGTTTCACTTCGTCTTCACTATATTTTTTATACATCCAACTCTGAAACAATTCAAAAACAGTTAATACTTCCATTGTATTTCCAGACTTAGAAATAACGTTAATACTAACATCTTTTTCTTTTAGATAATGTTGTAAATCGATTAAATATTCACTAGATAAATCAGTACCCACAAAAATGATTTCTGGTCTTGATTTTTTAAAGTATGGAGACATCGCTTGAATTAGTGCCTGGGCTCCCATGGAAGAACCTCCGATTCCAATAATCAAAATAACATCACTAATTCTTCTTAATTCTGATGCTAAATTCAACATTTTCTTTAATTCTTTATTATCTACATACTTATTCATATCATACCAACATAATTCGTTCAAACCACGGTAAAATTTTTCTTTAATTGTATCTAATTCCTTGGAATATTCATTAATCTCTTCTTTTTTTACTAATTTTTTTACATAAGTATTAAAATCAAATTCCATATTCTCACACCCCTTAACAAAAAAATTGCGAGATGCAATTTATTTGTTGTTTTCTTGAACTGTTTTTACATAATGATATGAATCTCTACACATATCTTCTAAGTTTTTTTCAGCTTTCCAACCAAGTTTTTCTAGTGCATAACTAGGATCTGCATAGCATGCAGCAATATCTCCTGGTCTTCTCTCTACAATTTTATAATTCACTTTTAAATCATTCGCTTTCTCAAAAGCATGGACAATATCTAATACACTATAACCTGTTCCTGTTCCAAGATTATATGCATCAATTCCTTTTTCACTCATCACTTTATCAATTGCTTTTAAATGTCCTCTGGCAAGATCTACAACGTGAATATAATCACGTACTCCAGTTCCATCTGGTGTATTATAATCATCCCCAAAGACACTTAAAATTTCTAATTCTCCAGTTGCTACTTTTACAATATATGGCATTAAATTATTTGGAATTCCATTTGGATTTTCTCCAATTAGACCACTTTCATGAGCACCAATTGGATTAAAGTATCTTAAAATTGCAATACTCCAATCTGGATTCGATACACTTAAATCTCTTAAAATATCTTCAATCATCAATTTTGTACTTCCATATGGATTCGTTGTAGAAAGTGGAAAATCTTCGCGAATTGGAAGTGATTTAGGACTTCCATATACTGTCGCACTAGAAGAGAAAACAAATCTTCTACATCCAACTTCATCCATTACTTCTAACAAGTTAATCGTTGAAAATAAATTGTTATGATAATACATTAATGGTTTTTTTACAGATTCACCCACAGCTTTATATCCTGCAAAATGGATGACTGCATCTATTTCGTTTTCTGTAAATATTTTACGAAGATAATCTTTATCACAAACATCTCCTTCATAAAATGTAAAATCTTTTCCAGTAATTTTCTTAATATTATCAATTACTTCTGGTTTTGAATTTGAAAAGTTGTCTATTACTACAACATCATAATCTGCATTTAATAATTCTACTACTGTATGAGAGCCAATATATCCTGTTCCCCCAGTAACCAATATTTTCAAATATATGCACCTACCTTTTCTACAATCAGTATATCATATTTTGAAATCTTTCTACAAGATAATTCATATTATTCCATAAAATGGATATT
>CALVQD010000016.1 GCA_944355255.1 uncultured Bacilli bacterium | reverse complement strand
ACTTTTCCCACTAATTCATGAGTTTTCTTTTCCATAATGCCCTCCTAGTTCTTTTCTAGCTCACGTTCACGTAAGATTGTTTTCATACGTGCAACAAGCTTTCTAAGTTCTTTAATTCTTGAAGGTTTTTCAAGATTTCCAGTGGCAGCATTAAAACGTAAGTTAAATAGTTCTTCTTTGCATTCGTCAATTTTCTTCATGATTTCTTCATTTGATAATTGTCTGATTTCACTATTTGTCATTACTTCTCACCACTTTCTTTTTTAACAAATTTACATCTCATTGGAAGTTTATGCATTGCAAGTCTTAAAGCTTCACGTGCAGTTGCTTCATCAACTCCTCCAACTTCGAACATAATTTTACCTTTTTTAACAACAGCTACCCATACTTCTGGGTCTCCTTTACCTTTACCTTGACGCATTTCAAGAGGTTTTTTCGTTAATGATAAGTGTGGGAAAATATTAATCCATACTTTTCCACCACGTTTCATATAACGAGTCATAGCAACACGGGCTGCTTCAATTTGTTGTTGACTAACCCATGCACCATCAAGTGCCATTAAACCATATTCACCAAAGTGTAGTTCTGTATTTCCCTTAGCTACACCATCATATCTTAAACGGTGAGGTCTACGATATTTAGTTCTTTTTGGAATGACTGCCATTTTCATTACCTCCCTTATTTTTCTTGGAAGGAAGGATTTCTCCTTTGTAGATCCATACTTTAACACCGATTTTTCCATATGTTGTATTAGCTTCTTTAATAGCATAATCAACATCAGCTCTTAAAGTATGAAGTGGAATCATACCTTCAGTATATCCTTCAGTACGAGCCATATCTACTCCACCTAAACGACCAGATACTGAAGTTTTAATTCCTTTTGCTCCTGCCTTCATAGTATTTCTAATTGCTTTTTTCTGTGCAATTCTAAATGATACACGATTTTCGATTTGGTGTGCAATATTTTCTGCAACCAAAGCAGCATCTAAATCAGGATTTTTTACTTCCATAATAGAAATTTGTACATCTTCATTTACTAATTTAGAAAGTTCTTTTCTGATTTTTTCAATTTCATCTCCACCGTGACCGATTACAACACCTGGTTTTGCAGTGTTGATAATAACATCGGTTTTCTTAGCGGTTCTTTCGATAAGAATACTTGAAACTGCTGCGTCTTTTAATTTCTTTTCTAAAAACTTACGAATCTTTACGTCATTTTCTAAGAATCTAGCTGTATCTTTTCTATCAGCAAACCATCTAGATTCCCAGTCTTTATTGATTCCAATTCTAAGACCAATTGGACTAACTTTTTGACCCATCAGTTTACCTCCTTTATTAGTTTCTCTCACTTACAACAATTGTAATGTGACTTGTTCTTTTCTTAATTGGATCTGCATGACCACGTGATCCACAACGCATTCTTTTTAATGGTTTTCCTTCGTTCACAAAAGCTTCTTTTACAAATAAGTTATCTTTATTTAAATTTAAATTATTTGTCGCATTTGCAACAGCGGAAGTTAAAACCTTATGAATTGCTCTAGAAGCATCACGATTCATGTTAGATAAAATCTGATCAGCTTCTACAACACTTTTTCCACGAATTAAATCTATAACTAAACGAGCTTTACGAGGTGTAAGTCTTACACCATAAGCAAGTGCTTTCGCTTCCATTTTAGTCCTCCTTCCAGTTACTTATTATTTCTTGTCAGCACCATGTCCACCGAATTTACGAGTAAGTGCGAATTCTCCTAATTTATGTCCTACCATATCTTCAGTTACATAAACAGGAATATGTTCTTTTCCATTGTGAACTCCAAATGTAAGTCCTACAAATTCTGGATAAATCGTTGAACGGCGTGACCAAGTCTTAATGACTTCTTTTTTACCACTCTTGTTGACCTCTTCTACTTTTTTCATTAAAGATGCATCAACAAATGGTCCTTTTTTCAAACTTCTAGCCATTATATCTCAATCCTTTCTCTTATTTTTTACGACGGCGAACAATTAGCTTGTTTGAAGCTTTTTTCGTTCCACGAGTTTTTAAACCAAGTGCAGGTTTACCCCAAGGAGTAACTGGTGCTTTTCTACCAATAGGTGCACGTCCTTCTCCTCCACCATGTGGGTGATCATTAGGGTTCATAACAGAACCACGAACTGTTGGACGAATTCCCATATGTCTCTTACGTCCAGCTTTTCCTAAGCTTACTAATTCATGATCTTCGTTTCCAACTTCTCCAATAGTAGCACGGCAAGTATTTAATACTTTACGAACTTCTCCACTAGATAAACGAATTAATGTATATTTTCCTTCACGTCCTAAAATTTGAGCACTGTTTCCAGCAGAACGAGCAATTTGACCACCTTTTCCAGGTTTTAACTCAATATTATGAACTAATGTTCCTTCTGGAATATTTCCAATTGGAAGTGAGTTACCAGCTTTGATATCAGCATTTTCACCACTTTCAATCTTCATTCCAACTTTTAATCCTTTTGGAGCAAGAATATATCTCTTTTCTCCATCTGCATATTTAATCAAAGCAATATTAGATGATCTATTTGGATCATATTCAATAGAAGCAACTGTTCCTTCTACATTATCTTTATCTCTTTTAAAATCAATGATACGGTATTTTCTTTTTGCTCCTCCACCACGATGTCTTACTGTGATGCGACCAGAGTTATTACGACCACCATTTTTCTTAAGAGTTACAAGTAATGATTTTTCAGGAGTTGTTGTAGTGATTTCATCATTTGTTAATGTTGATTTACCACGTTGACCATTTGTCATTGCTTTGTATGTCTTAATTGCCATAATTTCCCTCCTTTTAGATTAGTCTAGTTCAATTGAACTTCCTTCTTGTAATTTCACAATTGCTTTTTTTACTCTTTTTGTTTTACCAACATAACGTCCCATACGTTTTTTTCTAGGTTTTACGTTGATTGTATTTACGCTTTCAACTTTTACATTAAAAATTGCTTCGATTGCTTGTTTAATTTGTGTTTTGTTTGCACGAGGATCTACACGGAATGTGTATTTATTCTCATTTTGTGCAAGATAAGCACTTTTTTCTGTAACAACTGGTGCTTTAATAATATCTCTATAGTTACTCATTAACCAAGCACCTCCTCTAATTTTTTAACAGCGTTTTCTGTAATTACCATACGATTTACACTAACAACATCTAATGTATTTACTTCATCAGTTTCAAGTAATAATACATTATCTAAGTTACGAGTTGCTAAAATGATTTCGTCTGTTAATTCGTCAACAACGATCATTGTTTTTTCGTTATTTACTTTTAAGTTTGTTAATGCTTCTTTTGCTGTTTTTGTTTTTCCATCAGCAAGGTTGAAGTTATCAACGATTACTAATTCATTGTCTTGGTATTTGTAAGATAAAGCTGATTTTAAAGCTAATCTTCTTTCCTTACGATTCATTTTTAATTTGTAATTCTTTTGTGGTGTTGGACCAAATACAACTCCTCCACCAACCCAATGTGGTGCACGAATACTTCCTTGACGAGCATTACCAGTTCCTTTTTGTCTCCAAGGTTTTCTTCCTCCACCTCTTACTTCACTACGTGTTTTTGTACTTGCAGTACTTTGTCTTTGGGCATTTCTTGTTAAACGAATTGCATCGTATAAAACTGTATCGTTTGGAGTAATTCCAAATACGTTTTCATTTAATGTAATGTCGCTTACTTTTTCACCCTTTATATTTAATACAGGTAATTTTTTCATACTCTATTTGCCTCCCTACTAATTTTCTTCTGTAACAGTTTCTTCTGTTACTTCTTCAGTAGTTTCTTCCACTGGTGTTTCTAGAGGTTTTTCTTCGTATGAAACAAGTTCATCCATCTCTACTTTTTTACCTGGATTTTTTACAGAAGTTCTAATTGTAACAAGTGATTTCTTAGCTCCTGGTACATTTCCACTTACTAAGATAACATTGTTTTCTGTATCAACTGCAACAATTGTTAAATTTTGAATTGTAACAGTTTCAACTCCCATATGTCCTGGCAAGTTTTTACCTTTAAAAACACGCATTGGTCTCATAGTTCCCATTGAACCTGGTCTTCTATGATAATGAGATCCATGTCCCATAGGCCCACGATTTTGTCCATGACGTTTAATAACACCTTGGAATCCGTGACCTTTTGTTACTCCAGTAACATCTACTACTTCTCCTGCTTCAAAAATATCAACTTTGATTTCTTGACCTAAAGAATAGTTATTTACATCTACACCACGAATCTCTTTAAAGAAGCGCTTAGGTGTAGTGTTTGCTTTATTGGTATGACCAATAGAAGCTTTTGTCGCTAATTTTTCTCTTTTTGTTTCAAAACCTAATTGAATTGCTTCATAACCATCATTTTCTTTTGTCTTAATTTGTGTTACCACATTTGGTTCAACAGAAATAACAGTTACAGGAATCAATTTTCCAGATTTTGTAAACACTTGAGTCATTCCAATCTTACGACCTAAGATTCCTTTCATTTCCATATTCTTTCCTCCTATTATAATTTGATTTTAATATCTACACCACTTGGGATATCTAAATGAGTTAGTGCCTCAATTGTCTCCTTACTTGGGTTTACGATATCAATAAGTCTTTTGTGTGTTCTTCTTTCAAATTGCTCACGTGAATCTTTATCTTTGTGAACAGCTCTTAAGATAGTGATTTTTTCAATTTCAGTTGGTAGTGGAATTGGTCCACATACTTCTCCACCTGTTCTTTTTACTGTTTCCACAATTTTCGCACAAGCGTTATCTAAACTCTTGTGTTCGTAAGCTTTTAATTTGATACGAACTTTCGTTTTAGACATATTGTATCCTCCTTTCGCCTATATCCAGTATAGACTTGCTCCGTTAGGAAAACCTGATAACCGGTTATTTTTATTTACAACTTAACCTGGTGTATCAGCAACCTCCCACATCAACGCATGCCACACATTCAAAATTATACATGATAATTATATGAAAATCAAGAGAATTTTTTCATTTTTTTACATTTTTTTGAC
>CALVQD010000015.1 GCA_944355255.1 uncultured Bacilli bacterium | reverse complement strand
ATAATTGCATCTAAATTATAAAAATCTGTTTTGTATGTTTTTCCATCTTCCGCAGTATGTGCAAATTTTGCACATACTGAATTTTTATTCAATTCTCCATCAGTAAATATGTTTTTTAAATGTTTTGTTATGACAGTTCTGTCAACATCAAAAACCTTAGCCATCCCTTTTTGAGTAAGCCATAAAGTTTCATCTCTATATATTGCGTCAACTACTATATTTCCATCTTTATCTTTATAAATTAATAAGTCATTCTGTCCTTCTAACATATTCATAATACCTCCCCTCTTTTATATACTAATATTTTTGTTTATATCCTTCCTATGAACAAATTTATATAGATATACCACAATTTCTTCTTGTAACAATAACTTAAAATGTATTAAATATGTTTACTGATTGAATCAACAATTACAAATTTTTGATTATTTTCGCAAATTTTTTCAATATTTCCATTTATTATTAAATATGTCTCACCATATATTGTCGCAATATTATTTTCATCTATAAACACATGACTACCATTACATTGGCCATATATTGGCCTATTATATGATTCATCAATAATTACTTTTCTTTGGTACTTTTCATTTTCATTAAATCTTGAAGTGTCATACACAAAATGCGGTTCAATATTTATGTTTGTTAGACCCAATCCTTCAAAAAATACAGGTTCAGATTCTTCTAATTCTTCTGGACTATTAAAACAATGTTCTGCCATATTTATCGCTCCTGCACTCTGTCCCATTACAATTCCAAAATACGTAGATAACAATAATTTTAAATTTATTTTCTCGAATAATAAATGCTGATTATAGGTACCACCACCACACAAGAAAACTAAATCAGCATTTTCAATATATTCTTTTGATTTATTAACTTTTGTTCCATCTAATATACAGTATTCTTCAAATGTGATACCAACCATTTTCATACTATCAAAAAATATTCTAGCATAACTTTCAACAGAATCTGGTGTACTATTAATATCAGAAGAAACAAATACTACTTTTTTATTTCTTTTTAAAGCATTTTTTAATTGATCTACTAACCCGTTTTCATTGCTCATTGGACGAGTTATCTTTATTCCATCTTTTTTTTCATAATTTTTAAAATCACTTGTGAGTATTCTTATCATATTTAGGCCCTCCTTGTTTTAGTCTTGGCTAACTTATTAACATTTTTCTCTTTTGAAATAACTTTATATTTTCTCTAGAATCTTAAATCACTCTATCCTTTTCCTGTTTATAAACTTAACTCCTTATTTTATATTGTCAATGTTAATTAAGTTGTTATTATCATCAAAGACTAACTTAAATGTTTCACAATAATTAAAATGTCCATCTAATAATCTTTTTCCATTAAAACTATATCTTAATTTATCATCTACAATTTCTATATCACACCACTTTTTTAATAAATAAGAAATAGCAGTGGCATGACTAACAATAACAATCGTGTTATTTTTATTTTCATTTAATATTTTTGTAATAGCAACATACATTCTTTCCCTAACTTGTTTTTGATTTTCTCCATTGCCAATTTTATAATTTTCATCTAAAAATTGTTTTCTCTCAAAATGTTCAGGAAGTTCATCCCAAGAAGAAATACCAAATTTTCTTTCGCCTAGCTCATCAACGATATTTATTTCTACATTGTTCTTTTCGGCAACATATTTTGCAGTTGAAATAGCTCTAATATAATTTGAAGAATATACGCAATCAATATCATCAAAAATACAAGATTCAAAACGTACTTTTGCTATTTTTTTCCCTCTAAAGATAAAATTTTCTTTTCATTTTTAATTTGCAAATCATCCTTAGTATAATCGTTATTGACTTTTAATGGTTTAGAATGTCTTACTAAATATATTGTTGTCATTATAAATCACACTCCACCTCTTCTATGAGAAAATTATAACATACTTTTTAGTTAAAAGAAAAAGTAGACATGAAATCTACTTATCGCTAAATTACTTTTTGAATACTAAAATTGCTTTAGCAGTTCCTGTAATTGACATAGTAATCAATTCATAGCCATCTTGTAACATCTTATTTGCCATTTCTTCTATTTTCTTTGCCATATCATTGGCTTTTGGTGAATATTCAATTACGACTGTTTTATACATTTTCTATGCTTCCTTCCTTTTTATTTTCGCTACAATAACCGGGGACACAAGTGTAGTGATTACAACTAAAATCCATAAATTTCCATTTAAGAAATTATATGAATTTATAAGATCTTCCATCCCACCACCTTCACTGATATACATCGTTAAATCAAATAAATTTGTTAAAACAAACCATATCATACCAAAAATAATATAATCATTGGCTTTACAGTTTTTAATTTTAGGAATGAATAAATATGCGACAACAAAGATACATATACTTAAAATAATGCCACTGAGTGGTAATGCGATATCACCTAATTTCACGAGTATATTTTCTCTGAATCCCCCATTTAGAATTGCTAGTGGTATTATAAAAAACCATATGCCTATCGCTTGCATATATTTTTTCACCACAATCACCTCCTTAAATTGTATTATTATTTACAATAATTGATTAATTCTTCAATGCTTGGATTACCATTTTTCTCAATTACCCAATATTCATTTTCTTCATCAAAATTACATCTATATACATCATAAAACAAAGTATCATAATAAATTACATTTCCAGTCGTTGCGGTTACTAGTCTAAATCTAGGGGCGACATGATTTCTTTTCACATTCATATAGTCCGTAAACAATAACACCGATAATGTCATCAAGACAGTTACAACTAAAATAATAGATTGTTTTAATAAACCTAAATGTTTAAAATTCAAACTAATTCCAATTGTAAAAATAGTAACTCCGACTGCTGAATAAATGGACCCCCAACTACTTTCACTAGGAAAAATTGTAATTGCTGTTATCACAATAAATAATCCAAATATAATGAGTAATAAATATATCAATTTAGAATACTTTACAATTTTTTTATTAGAATAATCGATTGTATCTAATATATTTTCTTCTAATTTTTCTTGATAATTATGTTCTGTTAATTTCTCACCACTTAATAATTCATTGATAGAAACATCTAATTCTGTACATAATGGTTTAAATAGTGATAAATCAGGCATATTTCTACCATTTTCCCAATTTCCAACAGTTCGATCTGACACTCCTAATTTTTCTGCTAGTTCTTGCTGTGTCATATTTTTCTTTTTTCTACATTCTGCAATAAATTTTCCAATCTTTTCTTGATTCATAAACTTTGCTCCTTTCACACTAATAGTTTATAATGTAAAAGTTTTTAATAACAGGAAACAGTTCAAGGGTAATAGAATAATCATGTAACTATATAAAGCAATCATTATCTTTCGGATATCTCATGTAATTACTTATACTCAGCCAATTTTTCTAATTTATACTTCAACTCTCCATCATAAATATAAAAAGTTATTTCTCTTTAATCTTTGCTGGATTACCAACTGCGACAGTATTTGCTGGTACATTCTTTGTGACTACACTTCCTGCTCCAATCACAGCATGATCTCCAATTATAACACCAGGTAAAATCGTACAATTTCCACCAATCCATACATTTTTACCAATTGTCACAGGTTTTCCATACTCAATATCAGAAGCTCTTTCTATAGGATCTAATGAATGACAAGCAGTGTAAATATGTGTATTAGGTCCAATGAAAGTGTGTTCTCCAATTCTGACAGGACAAACATCTAATATAACACAGTTATAATTCAACATCACATCTTTCTCAAGATAAATATTATATCCATAATCACAAAAGAATGGTGGTTTAATCCAAAAATTTCCTTGGGTATGGATTAATTTTCTCATCAGACGGGAACGCATATTGATTTCATGAAAACTTTTTTTATTATATTTTGTACATATTCGATTTGCTCTTGCTCGTTCAAACACTAATTTAGGATTTGCTGGATTATATTTTTCACCAGAAATCATTTTCTCTTTTTCTGTTTTCACACACTACCTCCACTTATTCAAAAACGATTGATTAAATCTTTTTATTTAAGATCCTTCAAATTTCTCCTTATCTTTTTTAAACATTTCAAAATCCTTACCATTTTTATTTTGCTTCTATATCATCTATCACTCATCCACATATACGATGTCTTAATCAAAGTATATCCCTCTGTCTACATTATATCAAATTATTTTCTTATTTTTATATGAAATACGATTTTATTTCACTCTATTCTTTTTATCAGATATCAGTTATAATATATTTAGAAAGTGGTGTCATATATGTATCAAAAAAATAAAACCGTTATCACTGTTATTATCATTTGGGCTTTTCTGGCCTTTGTTCTCCCAATTATTTTTACTGTAATGACCTCATACGATCCTGAAGAAAGCACAGGTCCTAATGACTATGCGCGAATTACAGATATTGATTATAAAGCAGTATTACAAGATGAACCTGATAATGGTGGTAATCTGTTAGTAACAGAAAGAATTACATTTGATGTTCATGCCGCATCTAAAAATAACTTATTCTGGGAATTATGGAGAGATTTACCAGAAGATTATGTCGATGGATTAAAAGTCGATTATCAAGTAAATTATG
>CALVQD010000014.1 GCA_944355255.1 uncultured Bacilli bacterium | reverse complement strand
AAAATTGTCATAATTTAATCGAATTTTCTTGCTTTTTCTTGTGCTCAGTTGTGCATTTTCTATTGTAATTTAAGCATTTCTAATTATTTTTTAATAATTGTGCACTTTACTTAGAATTTAACGATTTCCTTTTTTATAATTGATATATTTTAAGAAATATTGTTTTTGTGGTTCTTGGACAGGTATCTCTAAATTTTCTGGTTGTAAGATAGCATTTAACCACTCTATCTCATCTGCAAAACGATTCAGATACAATGTAGGATTCATCAGTTCTAGTTTTCTAAAATAATTCAGTATATCTTCAGGACATGTATTTAGTAATTCAAAGAAATTATGTTGCCATGTATATCTCGGTTCTACTTGTTGTTGGTCGGGAAATATTTCTGTATACTGGTGCAATTGATTGGTAATATAAGATGCATCATATTCTGTCAATAATTCATTTAATAAAAAAATTTTTCTTCTATCATATATTTCCGTCTCCATACTAACTTCATCACAAGCATGTTCTGTAATGGATAAACCTGTTTTTAAACTTATAAAGGATAAGGAGTTTCTTTGTTCTCTAATTTCTAATTGTGTCATTAAGGCGTGTTTTAATTCGTGTAAAATAGCTGCATCTGTTTCGTGTTCTTTATGAACAATAATCAATCTTTGTAATACAAATTGATTATGTTTCTTTAATATTAATGGATAAAAGAAAGTATAATCAGGTTGTCTTAAAATATCCTGTGCGATTGTTTTTGGATATGAATTGAAACACTGTGGATGATGACATAAAAAATAGAGTGCTTTTTCTTTATCTTCTACTTGAGAATCCGGAAACAGAAAAATAACTTCTCTCATATTTTTTTCTAATCGTTCGCGTTGGTCTTCGCCATACAATTTTACAAATTCATGAATAATTTCTTCTTCCTTGGCTTGAATGAATTGTTGTCGTTTCATAATAATCCCCCTTAGCAGATTTTATTGTAACATAAAAAGAGGTTTTTACACCTCTTTATTTTCAAAATCATTTAAGAAATCGTCAATTGTTAATATTCTTTCATCAATTTCTTTTAATGAAATTCTTTTTTCTTGTGTTTCAACAGGAACAACTTCTTCTTTCTCGTCTTCTAGTTGTGTTGTAATCACTCCTGCCCTCTGGAATTTTTCTTTTACAGTAGATCCCGTAGAATAACGATCTGCTACTTTAAATTCTGTTAATTTTTTGATCACAATATCATCTTTTGTTTTTAAATAAATCTCATGCTTACTTGGTAATACAAATGTATTTAAAATATAATATGGGTTTGTTTTTACATCTCTTACAATTTGAATTCCACGGCGAGCACGAGACATTTTATCAAACTCTGTTAGTTTTACTCTTTTTGCAGTATTTTTCGTTGTCAATACTGTGATACAATCACTTTTTCCATCAAATAAACTATTTCCAACAACGTAGTCATCTTTTAAATTAATTGATTTTACACCACTACCTTTTGGTCCCGTAAATGGTACTTCAGAAATATCGTACCACAATCCATAACCGCGATACGTAGTCACAAAAATATCTTGATATGGATCACTAGAAGCAAAAATCAATTCATCTTTATCTTTTAATTTCATACTTGTCATTGGTTTTGTATAGCGCTGTACTTTAAAATCTTTGACATGTGTTCTTTTAATCATACCAAGTTTTGTCGCTTGTGTAATTACGATATCAGATTCAAAATCTTTGACTGGAATTGCTGCAATGATATGTTCTCCTTCTTTTAATTTAATGATATTACTAATGTGTTTTCCTAATTCTTTCCATTTTAAATCAGGAATAATATGAACCGGAACATATAAGTAATTACCGAAGTTTGTAAACATTAAAATAGTATCTAAAGTATTTAATTTCATGGTATGAGTCACGAAATCTCCTTCTTTTACAGAAGTTGGATCTGTAGATGCTTGATAACTACGAAGAGAGACACGTTTTACATATCCATCATTGGTAATCGTGACAATGACATCTTCTTTTGGAATCATAACAGAAGTATCAATTTTAATTTCTGTAATTTCTTCTTTTATTTCTGTTAAACGTGGTGTTGCGTATCCTTTTTTTACAGCACGTAATTCTTCTTTCATAACACTCTTTAGTTTATCTTCGTTAGAGATAATTTCTTCTAAACGTGCGACTTCTGCTTGTAAATGTTTTAATTCAGATTCTAATTCTGTTACATCTGTATTTGTTAAACGGTAAAGTTGCAATGTAACAATTGCTTCTGCTTGTTCTTCTGTAAATTCAAATTGTTTTACTAAGTTTAATTTGGCATCACTTTTATTTTTACTAGCACGAATCGTTTTGATTACTTCATCTAAGATAGATAAAGCACGAATTAACCCTTCTAAAATATGCATTCTTTTTTTGGCAACACGTAATTCAAAGTTTGTTCTTCTTGTAATTACTTCTTTTTCATGAGCAATATAAGCATCTAATATTGGTAATATTCCCACTGTCATTGGACGATGATTGATGATTGCTACCATGTTAAATGTATAAGACACTTGCATATCCGTATTTTTTAATAAATAGTTTAAAACTAATTCGCGATTGGCATCTTTTTTAAGATCGATAGCAATTCTAAGTCCTTCTCTTGAGGTTTCATCACGTACTTCTTGAATTCCTTCTATTTTCTTATCAATACGAATTTCATCAATACGACGTACCATATTGGCTTTATTTACTTCGTATGGAATTTCATCAATAATAATTTGTTCTTTTCCTTTTTGTTTTTCAAAATGGATTTTACTACGGATGATGATTTTTCCACGCCCTGTTTCATATGCTTCACGAATTCCTTTTAATCCTTCGACAATTCCACCAGTTGGAAAGTCAGGACCTTTAACAATTTCCATAATCGTATCTAAACGACAATTAGGACTATCAATACGTTTGATCGTTGCATCGATGACTTCTCCTAAGTTATGAGTTGGGATATTTGTCGCATATCCCGCACTAATTCCCATTGCTCCATTAACAAGTAATAATGGAAATTTTACAGGAAGTACTGTAGGTTCTAATAGAGTATCATCGTAGTTTGGAACCCATTCTACAGTATCTTTATCGATATCAGTTAAAAGTTCATTACTTATTTTAGATAGTCTAGCTTCTGTATAACGCATTGCTGCTGGACTATCTCCATCCATAGAACCATTATTTCCATGCATATCGATATATATCGCATTTTGTTTCCACCATTGACTCATACGTACCATGGCATCGTAAATAGAAGAATCGCCATGTGGATGATATGCTCCCATGATGTTTCCTACTGCTTTGGCTGACTTCTTATATGGTTTATCATAAGTATTATGATCGCGATACATCGCATATAAAATACGTCTTTGTACTGGTTTTAATCCATCTCTTACATCAGGTAAGGCACGATACTGAATAATTTCTTTCGAATACTCACCAAATCGTTCTCCTAATATTTCTTCTAGGGAATATTCATAAATTCGTTTGATTACTTCTTGCATAACTTCACCTACTTTTTATAATGTTTTCACTTTCTCGTAACACATTTTCGCATCATAAATTGGATATATATTTTCAATTTGTTGTTCTTCTAAATACGTTGGATAGTATTTTATTATTTGAAAATCACGTTTATGATATATTTCTCCATCAATTACATTTTGATAATTTATTCCATCTAATGGTGTTAAAAACATCCATCCATAAGAATTTTCATATTCATTTCTAGGATGATGATATCCCAAATATAACTTTGAAATATGAACTCCTTCGTGTTGTTCTAATTCTTTTATTTTTAATAAATAAGATTGAACAGCACTTATAATCTGATGTCTGGGTGCTAATTTCTGTTTCTGATTTGTTAAATCTTCTTCTTGCACAACTACTTCTGCATTCCACTTGTAAAATTCAGAATGACGAAGTCCATGTGGAGCTAATATTAAAATTCCTTCCTCTAATTGATTTAATGCTTCATACATTTCTATATAAGTCATCGGTGTACTTGTATTTAATAACTCCCCTACATTTTGTTTTTCTTCTTCTACTACATAAACATCATAATTTCTATTTTCCTCTTCACTAAGTACAGTTTGTGCATCATCATAGATTTCCCCAAGTCCTAAATTTAAGTATTTCCCATTCAATAACGGATGTTGATCATCGAAAAGAGGCATAATAAGATCCTTAATACAACGTTCTAATGGATCGTATCTCATCTTTCCTAGAAAATAGAAATACTCTCTTACACACGGCATAATATAAATTTCATTGGGAAGGAAATAACAATCTTCAGGTATCGTTACAATTGGGTCATATATCATAAGAATACTCCTAACTAATTTGATAATTATCTTGTAAACCGAATTCTACATTTTCTTCAATCCATTCTTTTCTAGGCTCTACTTTATCACCCATTAAGACACGTACTCTTTTTTCTGCTAAAGCAGCATCACTAATATTAATTTTAATTAAACTACGTGTATCTGGATTCATCGTTGTCTCCCATAATTGATCGGCATTCATTTCTCCTAACCCCTTATATCTTTGTGTTTCTGTTTTTTTACCTTTATATTTTTCTAATACTTGTTTTCGATCGTCTTCTGTCCAAGCATATGAAAGTTCTTTCCCACAAGTAATTTTATATAGTGGTGGCATTGCGATATAAAGTTTTCCTGCTTCAATTAATGGTTTCATATAACGATAGAAAAATGTTAGTAATAGAATTTGAATATGAGAGCCATCGACATCGGCATCGGTCATAATAATTACTTTATCATAATTAGAGTCATCCACTTCAAAATCACTACCACAACCAGCACCTACAGTATGAATAATGGTATTAATTTCTTCATTTTTTAAAATATCTTCCATAGTTGCTTTCTCAGAGTTAATTACTTTTCCACGAAGTGGTAAAATGGCTTGGAATTTACGATCTCTTCCCTGTTTCGCACTACCTCCGGCAGAATCACCCTCGACTAAGAATAATTCATTTTTCTTTGGGTTTTTTGCTTGCGCAGGAGCGAGTTTTCCACTTAAAGCACGTTCTTTACTATTCTTACTCTTTCCATTACGCGCTTCATCACGAGCTTTTCTAGCAGCTTCACGTACTAATTTACTCTTCACCATTTTATTTAATATTTTAGTTGCAATCTCTTTATTTTCTTCTAAATAAAATTGCAGTTTCTCTGATACAATACTATCCACAATTGGACGAGCTTCTGGTGTTCCTAATTTACCTTTTGTCTGTCCTTCGAATTGTAATTTGTCTTCTGGAACTTGTAAACTAATAATAGCAGTTAAACCTTCTCTAGTATCACTACCCTCTAGATTTTTATCTTTTGTCTTTAAAAAGCCATTTGTTCTCGCATACTCATTAAATACTCTCGTAACTGCTGTTTTAAAACCTACTTCATGAGTTCCACCATCATTTGTTTTTACGTTATTTACAAATGATACTAAGTTTTCACTGTATTCTTCCGTATATTGAAAAGCGATTTCAACACGAATTCCATCTTTCTCACCCATAAAATGAACCGGTTTATGTAATTCTTTTTTATCTTCATTTAAATATTCGACAAAAGCCTCTAAACCATTCGCATAGTGAAATTCACGTTTTTTATTATCTTCTACATCTTCTACAGTAACCGTTAAACCTTTTAATAAGAAAGCACATTCCTGCATTCTTTCACAAATCGTAGTAAAGGAAAATGTCGTTGTTGAAAAAATGGTATCATCTGGCATAAAACGGACTGTTGTTCCGGTTTTACTTGTCTTTTCTATTTTCTTTAGTTTTTGATCCACTTTACCCCCATCTTTAAAACGGATAAAGTATTTATATCCATCTCTACAAATTGTTACTTCCATCCATTTACTAAGAGCATTTACAACAGAAGCACCTACTCCATGTAATCCTCCTGATACTTTGTATCCACCCTCTTCAAATTTACCACCAGCATGTAATACAGTATAAATTACTTCTGGAGTAGATTTTCCTGTCTCATGCATTCCTACCGGTACACCACGTCCACTATCACTTACTTCAATCGAATGATCTTTATGCATGATAATAGAAATTCTATTTCCATAACCATTAATTACTTCATCAATTCCATTATCGACAATTTCCCATACTAAATGATGTAATCCTCTCTTGTCAGTAGATCCAATATACATCCCAGGACGTTTTCTAACTGCTTCTAGTCCTTCTAAAACTTTAATTGAATGTTCATCATATTTTGCCATGTTATCACCCTAATACTTTCTATTATAACACATTTTCCTTACTTTCTCCTATTTCAAGATACAGGAAATTCAAAAAAAAAGCAAGTAATTCCTTGTTTTATAGATAAAGTAAATTTTAAAAAAATGAGAAACTTTTTCTCATCATGCAGGAACTTGAACTATTTTTTCCGTAAATAATTTATAGGAATGTGAAATGGTTAGGTATCTTATTTACAAAAGGTAGATGGGAGGTGAAACATGAAAGATCATGATTTTACATCATCGATTTTGAAACTCCTTCGAACTATTATCTTATATCAGATCATAAAAATAATCACAAAAAAACCTAACCGTAGTTAGGTGCCCATAAATAATGGGATGCCTTTCTTAGCATTCCTTTTTTGTGATTTTCATCACTAACAATAGTATAACATAGAATTCATAGAAAAACATCTTTTTTTCTATATTTATCGTATGAATGTCTAGCATATGACAATTTTTTTACCAAAATACATTGAAATAATTTAGATTATTTTATTTGCTTCGATAATATCTTGTAATTCTTGGTAGACGGAATCCACTTTTTCTTTTTCTCCTTCGATTGCTACTACTTTCATAGCTGGAGAGATATAATCATCTATTTCAAATTTTACATGATCCTTTTGATAAACAACACGATTACGTTCTAATACTTTTTTTGTATTTAAATCTAATATATCAATTAATGAAGTGACAAAGTTACGATTATCATCAGTAATCATTAATTCATCTGTTTCTCGACATACTGTTAACGTCTCATCATTTAAATTATCATCTTTAAAGTTTAATAGTTCAACAGTTTGATTGTCATATGTATTTTTCGTAATTCTTGCCATAATTTTACCACCATTTTTAAATAGTGTTCTTATCTGATGGTATGATTCTACTTTCTCATAATTATGATCAATACAGTATTGAATAAATTCATTCACATCTTTTACTTGAAAACTGTATTCATATTCTTGATTCATATCTATCCACCTCCTAACACATCTTCGATATGAAATAATTCGTATTTGCTTTCTGATAGAAACATGTCTATTCATGAATACAATAA
>CALVQD010000013.1 GCA_944355255.1 uncultured Bacilli bacterium | reverse complement strand
GATAGATGACAATAATTTGCCATTTTCAATACCTCCTTCAATGACAAATAAATTGCTTGGAAGGTATTATACAGTTATAAATCTTATTGCACAACTTATGTGCACTTCTTTTTTTAAAATACAATTGCAAGATAAGTTCTTGCTTTTTTATTTCAAACATGGACAATGACTAGAAACTTTGATACAATATAAGTTAGATATGATTAGAAAATGGTGGTATTATGGGAAAGGTAATTTCGCTTGTAAATCAAAAAGGCGGAGTCGGAAAAACAACTTCAAGTATTAATTTAGCTGCATCCCTTGGAGTATTAAAAAAGAAAGCATTGTTAATTGATTTAGATCCGCAAGGAAATACAACCACAGGAGTAGGTATTAATAAAGCAGATATTAATAAAAGCATTTATGATTTAATAATTGATGAAGCAACATTAGATGAGGTTATCGTAAAAACAAAGTTTAAAAATTTGTATGTAATCCCAGCTACCATCAATTTAGCAGGTGCTGATATTGAATTGATTGATAAAAGTAAAATGGATCCAACTTTTGTGAAAGGAGCACAATTAAAAAAACATATTGATGAAATAAGAGATGTATTTGATTTCATTATTATTGATTGTCCTCCATCTTTAGGTATTTTAACAACCAATGCATTAACTGCATCTGATAGTGTCATTATTCCAGTACAATGTGAATTTTTTGCGTTGGAAGGAATTATGCAACTATTGAATACAATTATGTTAGCACAAAAGAATTTGAATCCAAATTTAACAATCGAAGGGGTATTATTAACAATGTTAGATTCTAGAACGAATTTAGGATTAGAAGTAGTAGAGGATATAAAAAGTTATTTTAAAGAACGTGTTTACGATACGATTATTCCTAGACTTGTTCGTCTATCAGAAGCACCAAGTCATGGAGAACCAATTTTAGTATACGATCCACAAAGTAGAGGGACAGAAGCTTATTTAAATCTTGCAAAGGAAGTGATTGAAAGAAATGGAAACTAGAAAAAGAGCACTTGGAAAAGGTTTAGAACAACTATTTAATTCAGAAGCAATCGATGTAAATGAACTAGAAAAACAGATCTATGAGACAACACCAAAAGAAGAAATTGTAGAACTTGATATTAAGGATTTAAGACCAAATCCTTATCAGCCACGTACGGTATTTAATGAAGAACATTTACAAGAACTCGCTTCTTCTATTAAAGAACATGGTGTTTTTCAACCAATTATTGTAAAGAAAAGTATCAAAGGATACGATATTATTGCCGGAGAACGTCGTTATCGTGCTAGTAAAATGGCAGGACTTACGAAAATACCTGCAATTATCCGTACATTTACAGATGGACAGATGATGGAAATTGCTCTTTTAGAGAACCTTCAACGTGAAAATTTAAGTCCAATTGAAGAAGCAAAAGCATATCAAAGTATGATTGATCATCTTCATTTAACACAAGATGAATTATCCAAAAAGGTAGGAAAAAGTAGAAGTCATTTAACAAATATGTTAGGACTATTACGATTGCCAAATGAAGTTCAGAATTTAGTAAACGATGAAAAATTATCGATGGGACATGCGAGAGCATTAAGCAAATTAGAAGATGAAAAACAGATTTTAGATATGGCCCACGAGATCACAGAAAAGAAGTTACCTGTTCGTGCAGTAGAAGAAAAAATTCAAGAAGGAACTTTTGAAAAGAAAGTAAAAATGAATCGCCGTGAGACTCCAAATAAAACAGATTATAAATACGCAGAAGATTTATTACGTGATAAATTAGATACGAAGGTTCGTATTCGTGATAAGAAGATTGAAATTCATTTTACAAATGTGGCGGATTTAAATCGTATTTTGGAAATTATTCAAGTAAAGGAGTCATAAATTATGGAAGATGTTTTAAGTGTATTAAATTGGATTTCAGAAAAAGTAATGGTAAAAGAAGTAGTTGGTCCAATTTTAGTAGTCTGTATTTCCATTTTAATCAATGGTATGATAAAAAATGTCGTCCATCGTTTCTTTCATATTGATAAAAAGAAATTAAAGACGAAAGAAGAAAAGAGAACGATTACTGTTGTTTCTTTAATTACAAATATTATTAAGTATGTGATTATTTTAATTGATGTTATTATTATCTTAGGTATTTATGGAATTCCTACTGCTTCTATTATTGCTTCTTTAGGAGCTGTTGGAGTGGTTTTAGGACTTGCTTTACAAGATACATTAAAGGATTTTGTTTCAGGTTTCTTTATTATTACAGATAATTTATATCGTATGGGTGATTGGATTGAAATTGGTGACTTTGAAGGGGAAGTAATTAGTATTGGATTAAAAACGACTCAAATTCGTGCTTATACTGGAGAAGTGAAAATTATATCTAATCGTACTGTTACAGAAGTAATTAATTATAATTTATCAAATACACTTGCAATTGTTGATATACCAATTCCTTATGAAGAGGACTATGAAAAAGCAGAACAAGTATTAAGTGAATTATGTGTGAAATTAACAGATACTTTAGATAAAATCCGCGGTACTGTTACTTTACTTGGAATTAATGAATATAACGAAAAAGGACTTGTATATCGTATTACCGTAGATACTGTTCCAACAGAACATTATGGTGTACAACGAGAAATTAGAAAACAAGTAAAACAAGTATTAGATCAAAATAAGATTCAAATGGGATACCCACAGGTGGTGGTACATAATGGAAAAAGAATATAAATTAGGAAGTATTGTTACAATGAAAAAAGAACATCCTTGTGGAAGTAATGAGTGGGAGATTACAAGAGTAGGAGCAGATATTAAAATCAAATGTCGTAAATGTGGTAGATCAATTATGATGCCACGAATAGAATTCAATCGTAAATTAAAGAAAGTAATAGAATTATAGGAGGAGTTATGAGGACAAAGAAAAGAAAAAAACAAACAAGTTTAAATCCAATATTTACAATTGTCATTTTAACTTTTATTATCATGATTGTAAGTCTCTTATTTTCTTTACTTGGTATTGAAGGACATAGAAGTACGATTGTAAATAACAGTTTAGAGTCATCTATGACTACTGTAAAAAATATATTTTCTCTAGATGGACTTCATTTTTTATTTGGTAGTATTGTAGATTCTTTTACAACATTTGAACCTCTTGCTTATCTAGTATTATCTTTAATTGGAATAAGTATTGGATCAGCAAGTGGTTTATTTCAAAAGTTATTTTCTCCATTAAAGAAACTTCGTTTAAGTGTTTTGACATTTGCATTATTATTGGTATCTATTATATCAAATATCATTGGTGAATACAGCTTTATGTTGTTAATTCCTCTTGCCGGAGTTATGTATCAATATGCTTCCAAAAACCCAATGTTAGGTGTTATGACGGCATTTTTAGGTACGAGTATCGGATATGGAACAAATATTATTTTTACTTATGATGATTATGCACTTGGAATGTTAACTCAGTTGGCAGCTACAGCCACAGTAGATGAAGATTATGTATTTCAATTACTTTCTACAAGTATTATTGGACCTGTTTCTACATTTGTCCTAGCTTTTATTGGAACAATTATTATTACTAGATTCTTAGCTCCAAAATTACCAAAGAAATGTCATATTGATGATGAAATCGTTTACAATGATTCTAAAATGGCAGCTCGTATTAGTGGTATTTTATTTATTATTTTAATATTAGTAATTGGGTATATGATTGTTCCGGGATTGCCAGGGTCAGGAGCTTTACTAGACCATAGTGAAACAGAATATGTGGCTCAACTATTTAGTACAAATGCTCCATTTCACAACGGAATTATTCTTTTTATTACGATTATTCTAGTTCTATGTTCATTTGTCTATGGAATTTTATCTGGTAATTTAAAATCTACAGAAGATTGTGGTTTAGGATTATCGAAAGAATTTAAAAATGTCGGATATTTATTTGTATTATTATTCTTTGTTTCTAACATGTTAGCAATCTTAAATTGGACGAATCTGGGAAGTGTAATTACAACGAGATTAGTAGATTTTATTAGTACATTACAAATTTCAGGTATTCCATTAATTCTAGCAGTATTTTTTATCATTATTATTGCCAGTATTTTAATTCCTGGTAACATCGAAAAATGGACACTCCTATCACCAATTGTGATTCCACTTTTCATGAGAGCTAATATTACTCCAAATTTTACACAATTTTTATTTAAAGCTGCTGATGGAATTGGAAAGAGTATTTCATTATTCTTTGTTTATTTCATTATTATGGTAGGTTTCTTACAGAAATATAATGCAGAAAGAAAAGAAGAAATTACATTGTTTGGAACATTGAAGATTTTATTTCCATCGATTTTATTATTTACAATTGTATGGATATTGATTATAATAGGTTGGTATTTAGTGGGATTACCACTTGGAATGAATACGATGCCAACATTATAAGGGGGAATCAATATGAGTTTAACAGCCGGAATTGTAGGCCTTCCAAATGTAGGAAAGTCTACTTTATTTAATGCGATTACAAAAAAACATATTTTAGCAGCCAATTATCCATTCGCAACGATTGAGCCAAACGTAGGAGTTGTTACTGTTCCAGATCATCGTTTAGATGTCTTAACAGAATTGGTTCATCCAGCAAGAACGATTCCAACTACTTTTGAATTCACAGATATTGCCGGACTTGTAAAAGGTGCTTCTACTGGTGAGGGACTTGGAAATAAGTTTTTGAGTCATATACGTGAAGTAGATGCAATCGTAGAAGTAGTTAGATGCTTTGAAGATGGAAATATAACCCATGTCGAAGGAAAAGTCGATCCAATTCGCGATATTGAAATTATTCATGTAGAATTAGTTTTAGCTGATTTAGAAGTCATTGATGCAAGACTTGGACGTCTTGGAAAAAAAGCAGAAATGACAAAAGATAAAGCAACATTATTAGAAGTAAATCTCATGAAGAAAATTAAAGAAAATTTAGAAAAAAATATTCCAGCACGTGCTTTGGAATATTCAGAAGATGAATTAAAATTATTAAAATCATTTAATTTATTAACAATGAAACCAATCATATACGTTTCTAATGTCAAGGAAACGGAAATTCAAACAGAAAATGAATATGTCCAACAAGTGAAAGAATATGCGAAAAAAGAAAAGTCAGAAGTAATTGTTGTCTGTGCAAAAATCGAAGAAGAATTAAGTGAATTAGATGACGAAGATAAAACTTTATTCTTGCAAGAATTAGGATTACAGGAAAGTGGTTTAGATCAATTGATTCGAGCAACTTATTCTTTATTAGGTCTTGCAACATATTTTACAGAAGGAACAGATGAAGTACGTGCTTGGACATTTAAAAAAGGAATGAAAGCACCTGCTTGTGCCGGAATTATTCATACTGACTTCGAAAAAGGATTCATTAAAGCAGAAGTTATGAGTTATGAGGACTTTGCTGAGTTTAAATCTGAAAAAGCAGTGAGAGAAGCAGGAAAACTTCGACTTGAAGGAAAAGACTATATCATGCAAGATGGAGATATCTGTCTATTCCGATTTAATGTATAAAACCATTATATAAGTATAATGGTTTTTTGTATGATAAAATTAAATGATGGTTATTATGAATTAGTGGAAATTAAGACCAAACCTATACGCAAAAACGTTAAATTTTTGTACACATAATTTATGATTAAGTATATTTGATTGAATATTTTATAGATACATGTTCATGCTCACTCATTATTTCAAAAAAACAAGGTGCTGAGATGAAAAAGTAAACGCAACTTTGAAAAGTTAAATGCAATTTTAAATATGATCTAATGTTGATAACAAATAAAACTGAACTTTATTTGGTTTTAAATTGTATCACTTTTATCTCTGTCAAG
>CALVQD010000012.1 GCA_944355255.1 uncultured Bacilli bacterium | reverse complement strand
TTCTCTAAAGTAAATTGGTAACGATAGCAATGAGGGTACACCTGTTCCCATCCCGAACACAGAAGTTAAGCTCATTCACGCCGACGATAGTTTATCGCGAAAATAGGTAGTTGCCAATTTTTTTTGTGGTTAAAAATAAAAAGATTGTAAATAAATGAAATAATATTGTTTTTACTTTTTATTTCTAATATAATAAGATTGGTGATAGAAATGGAATATAAAGTTACAACTAGAAATGAAATGGATACTATTGAATTAGCACAAAACTTTGAATCTGAAAAATTTCCAAATATGATTATTTGCTTAGATGGTGAACTAGGAAGTGGGAAAACTGTATTCACAAAGGGAATTGCCAATGCACTTGGTATTAAAGAAAGTATTACTTCTCCAACCTTTACAATTATTAAAGAATATGATGGAGAGTTACCTTTATATCACATGGATGTGTATCGTTTAAATGGAAATGTAGAAGGGACTGGAATTGAAGAGTATTTTACAAAAGGTGGAGTTGTAGTTATTGAATGGGCGGATACCATTAAAGATATTCTTCCAGAAGAACGTTTAGATATTAAATTTAAGGTAGCTGGAGAAAATACACGTGTTTTAGTTTTAAAGCCACATGGTAAAAAATATGAAGAATTATGTGAGGCTGTCTTATGATAAAACTTTTTATTGATACTGCTTCTAGTCGTATTGTATTAGGAATTTGTGATTCTAATCGAGTGGTAAAAGAAATAAATGAAGTGAATGATCATCAATTATCTGTTAGAATTTTTCCGTTACTTGATCAATTATTTCAAGAAACTAATATATCTCCAAAAGATGTAGATGAAATTATTGTCGTTACTGGACCTGGATCCTTTACCGGCATTCGTATTGGAGTTACGATTGCCAAGACATATGCATGGGCTTTTCATAAGAAAATTGTTCCTGTTTCTGAGTTACAGTGGATGGCTTCTACACCTGTTGAAACAGATTATTGTATTCCTATCATTGATGCTAGAAGAAATGCTGTATATGCAGGTATATATGATAAAAATTTAGATTCTGTGATTCCAGATCAATATATTACTTTAGAAGAGTTGGAAAAGAAAGTTCAATCATTAGATGGTACTTATACTTTTGTAAGTGATCAATCTTTTTCATCTATTCATGTACAAAAATTAGATATGGATTTGATGGCTATATTGAAAAAACACGAAAAAGATGAAGGAGTCAATCCTCATATGATTAATCCAAATTATTTAAAAAAGACAGAAGCAGAAGAGAATTTGAAAAATTAATATGAAAATAGTGGAAGTAAAAGTATCTAATTTTCAACAATTTCGTGATTGTTTAAAATTTGCTGGACAAAAAGATGAAGATTGGATTCAATTTCAAAATAACCCTTTCCGATATTGTTATTTATTACAAGAACAAGATGTGGTTTGTGGCTATATTGATTTTTCCATTTTATATGAAAGAGCAGAATTGAACCATATATATATTAAAGAAGATTATCGAAGAAAAAAATATGCAAGTAAATTAATGGAATGGATGATAGAACAATGTGAGAGAATGCATTGTTCCAATATTACTTTAGAAGTACGTGAAAGTAATTTAGCTGCCCAAAAACTTTATCAACACTATCAATTTGTCGCAGTTGCAAGAAGAGATAAATATTATCAAACAGAAGATGCGATTTTAATGGAAAGGACGATGTAGTATGAAGTCAACATATATATTAGCAATTGAATCTAGTTGTGATGAGACAAGTGTTTCTATTATTAAAGATGGTCATGATGAGATTGCAACAGTTGTCTTAACACAAATAGATATTCATAAATTATTTGGTGGTGTTGTACCAGAGGTTGCTAGTAGACATCATATCGAAAATATTACAATCGTAATTGAAGAATGTTTACGTAAAGCAAATATGACAATAGATGAAATGGATGCGATTGCTGTCACTTATGGACCGGGTTTAATTGGCTCTTTATTAATTGGTGTTCAAGCTGCTAAGACACTTGCATATTTATATCAAAAACCACTTGTTCCAGTTCATCATATTGCCGGTCATATTTATGCGAATAACTTAGTAGAAAAGATGCAATTTCCATTAATTGCTTTAGTGGTAAGTGGTGGCCATACAGAATTGATCTATATGAAAGAGGATTATTCTTTTGAAAAAATTGGAGGAACATTGGACGATGCAGTAGGGGAAGCATATGATAAAGTTGCTCGTGTGATCGGACTTCCATATCCAGGTGGTCCAGCAGTAGATAAATTGGCACATCAAGGAAAGGATACTTATGAATTACCATTGCCGTTAGATGATGAAACTTATGATTTTAGTTTTAGTGGATTAAAAAGTGCTGTCATTAATTTGTCTCATAATGAACAACAACGAGGAAATGAAATTCGTAAAGAAGATCTAGCATGTTCTTTTCAAAATCGTGTTGTAGAAATTTTAACAAAAAAAACAATCAGAGCTTTACAAGAATATGGTGTAGATCGTTTAATTGTTGCTGGTGGGGTTGCAGCAAACCAAGGTCTTCGTGAAAGATTACAAAAATTATGTGAAGAAGAAAAGATTCATTTAATTATTCCACCAATGAAGTATTGTACTGACAATGCAGCCATGATTGGCGCAGCTGGATACTTTGCATATCAATTAGGAATTCGTGGTGATCTCACATTGAATGCAAAAGCAACAGGAGATATTAAATTGTAGATGAAAACATCTACTTTTTTTGTATAGTAAAGGTCATAAGCAATTTTCAGGGTGTAAAATAAGCTTTTCAAAGGAAAATGGATTACAAATAGTAAAAAATGTTGTACACTATTTTTAGCATAGAAAGTAGTATGATGTATGATTGTGTTTAAAATAGTAAAAAATGATATATTTACTTATAAATTCTATAAAGTGATTATTATATTTCAAAAAACGGATCAAATTTTTTTCACGATAAAAAATCGATAATCTATAGATTAATATATCTATGAAATGTAAAGTATTTTATTTTTTATAAATCGTTAGCAAATAATACATGGTAAAATGTTTGTATAGATAGGAGTAGCAGTAGTATGTTTTATTTTTTTGTCGTAGATGATCAGCCAAATATGAATCAAATGATTTGTAATCTAATTAGGGATATTTGTAAAAGAAAAAATATTGAAATTATGATGTATTCTTTTTATTATTATTCAAAGGATTTTTATCGAATGGCATATTCTAAGATTCCTAATAAAGTATTTGTCTGTGATATTGAAATTATTAGTGATACTAAAAATTATGAAATGTTAGAATCCGGGATTGAATTCGGAAAAAAATTACGTCAAAGAGATACCATCAGTGATTTAATCTATTTATCGAATTATGACTACGAAAATGAAGTTGCCACCTCTATTTTTAATTGTACAAGATATATTAAAAAAAATAGTAAGGATATGGAACAACAATTAGATGAGACAATTGACTATTTATTATTTAAAAAAGGAGAACAGCAAAAAATAGTTTTTCGTATAACAAAACAAATGACGTATCAATTCTCTTTGAATGAAATTAATTACGTACAAAAAATAAAAGAATCAAAATATTGTAGGATATATACCACTAGTACAGATTTTAAATATTATATTACGCTAAAAGAGTTGAATAAGGCTTTTTTTCACAATCATTTTAAAATTGTAAAGAGGAGTTATTTAGTAAACCCATATAATATTCAAAAAGAGACAAAAAATGAAATTATATTTTATGATGGAACAGAACTTCCATCATAAAAAAAAGAATTTCTTATTTTAAAAATTCTTTTTTATTTACTTTTAGTTTTATTGTTATTAAAGTAATGTTCTAATACTTCATATGGAGTTACATCTAATGCCTGTTGTGTCTCATTTCCGGTTAGTATTCCATTTTCTAAGGATAAGTTGTACAAAATACGGGTTGTATATTTTTCAATACTCTTAGAAAATGTATATAAAATTCTTTTTTGTTCTTCCGTGATCTTTTGTGGAAATATAAATAATCCAGTGTATCCATGTCTTTCTACATCTTTCGTCGTATTTAGAAAGATAACATCACCTAATAATGTGTAAAAATAACTAATTGTCTCTGGTGTATGTCTATAATTTAACTTTTTAAAAATAGATACTTCTGGATAGTTATTTTTGGCGTATTCTAATAAATGAACGGAGTGTGTATCATCCGTTGTATTTGACCCAACATAATCGATTGTTGCATTTTGATGTATGAATGCAATTTTGTATGAATCCATATGATCACTTCCTATGTTTATTGTAACAAAAAATAAAGAAAAGAAAAAGATAGAATAATTAATTCTATCTTCTTTTTGTTAAAAAATGGCTGGAATAATGAACATTGTAATAATTAAAATGATAAGATATACAAGTCCATATGTGTAACCTATTTTATTTTTATCAATTTCAGCAGTATAACGGAATCCTTGAATCATGTATACGTTTGATAAAACGAGTCCACATAATAAGAATAATAACATTAATTGTACTGATACATACATCAATACGATTGTTCCAAGCATTGTTGTAGATAAGATAACAGAAGTAATTCCAAGGTAAGTAATCATTTTCTTATAACTAGAATTTCCGTGGAATAATTTATCTGCAACAAGATAGAATAAACCAGCAAGAATCGCATATGTAACAAGTACCGTAACTAATGTTGTAAAGAAAATTCTTGCATATGGAATTTCAATAGAAGTTGCCATTAAGCTACTAAATCCACTTGTACTTGTAAATACACCAATTAATTCTTTTGATCCTAAACAGCAGAATAATGCGATAATAATTGCATTAATTCCAATTAAGATTGAACTGATTGTTATATTTTCATTTTCTACCACTTCTTTGATCGTATCTACTGGTTTTGTAAACATTCCTTTTACTACTTCAATCATTTCATTCATATCAAACCCTGTTGTTGGAACTTCCGATTTTTTATTTTCACAATTAGGGCATTTTCCATCCACTAATTTTGAACCACATTTTGTACAAAATTTTGCCATACTTTTTCCTCCTTAAAAATATCTTGAAAAATATGTTGGTAAACTACTTGCATCTACTAAATGATAAGCATTATCAACATAACTATATGAAACATAGATTCCATCATTAGAAGATTTAGATCTCTCTTTTGTTTCTCCATTATCATCATACGAAATTGTATAATCGTATTCTCCATAGAGATACATTGTTAAATATCCGTCATCGTCTAATTCTAAATCTCTTAATTCCATATCTTTAAATTCGATTTTCTTTAATGTTGTACTACTATATGAAGTAATATCTTCTTTTAGATCTTCATAAATTTCTTTTAAATCGTCTAAGTTGATATTTTCTCCTTCGAAATTAGATTTAATGTCATCGAAGTTTTTGTTTTCAATAATTCCATTGTATAGAATTCCTAAATCTTTTTCGGCTTGTTCTATCATTTTATTTTTTTCACTTGTAGGAATATTTTCTTCATCAAAATTAATTGTTTTTGAATTAGAATAAGTACTTACATTTAGTTCATCTTCTAGTGAAAAACCAAATGGAACATCTACTTTTAATTGATAAGTAAGTGCGAATAAAGCTGGTAATTTATATACATCCATAGATGATGTACTTTCATCTGTATCAATATATTTTTTATCTACTTTGATACCTTCTAATGTTACTGTAGAATCTTTTAATACAGAAAGTTCAAAATCTTCTACTGTATTTAGTGTATTATCAGCAATTTTCCAATTATCAAAGAATAAAAATTTATTTCCTTTTTCTTTTGTCAATGTAATTCGTGCTGTTTGATCATCTGTTTCGCCTTCTAATGTATAATTAATTGTTACTTCCATTGAAAGGCCGCTATTACTTTTTTCTGTTTTCGTTACTTTATAATTTGTTAACTTTTCTTCATCACTGTCTTTTTTCATTCGGTCAACGATACTTTTGAATACTTTCTTTGTCGTAAATTCGCTATCCTTGACATCTAAATAAGAATATAACTTATCTGCATCATAATTCATTACTGCTTCGAAATAATCTGATGCGATTTTCTTTGGATCTGTTAGATTTTTTCCAACAATAAATCCAATTACGAGTAAAATGACAACGATAGTTCCCACTGTCAATCCAATTTTTGTCTTTTTACTCATTGGTTTCTTTTCCTTCGGTGTTATCTTTTTTGGAGCTTTCTTTTCTTCAGTTTTCTCATCCGTATTTAGTGGTTTTCCACATTCAGCACAGAACTTTGCGCCTTCTTTGTTTTTAAATCCACATTCACCGCAAAACACTTATATCATCCTCCTTTGTACTCCTAGTTATAATGTAACCTATTTTGTGTTCTCTGTCAATTTAATATTTATGAAATAAATAAAAAAATATACAAGAATTGAATTGATTTCTTGTATATTTTGATTAAATTTTATTTTTAATACATCGTTTTTCTATGAAGTTTACGACATAGTACATGACTGTTGCGACAACACCTAAGATGATTACACCAGACATAACAAGATCAAGATTAAATACTTGGGAACCATACATGATTAAGTAACCGATACCTTCTTTTGATACCAAGAATTCTCCCATGATAATTCCGATTAAAGACATACTAACATTTATTTTTAGTGCATTCACCATTGTCTGTAGACTGCCTGGCATAATTAATTTGGTATATATTTGCCATTTATTTGCTTTCCATGATTGTAATAATTTAATTTTATGAGGATCGGCTTCGATAAAGCTCTGATATACGTTAATAATGGTAATGATGACTGAGATAAATAATGCCATTAGTATGATGGATCCTTTTCCAGCTCCGGCCCAGATGATGATAATAGGACCGAGTGCGACTTTTGGTAGACTATTTAAAATAGTAAGATATGGATCTAGTACTTTTGCGAGAAAAGGCCACCACCATAGTATAGTAGCGATGAAGAATCCTAGAAAAGTTCCAAGTGAGAAGCTGATGATTGTTTCATAGGTAGTAACCCATATGTGATACCATAATTCACCACTTTTCATGAGCCCATAAATTGTTTCTAAGACGTTTTTAGGACTAGATGAGATAAATGTATTGATTAGTCCAAAATTCGCTGCTAATTGCCAAATAACGAGAAATAAAAGGAGAATAAGAAGTTGTGTTACTTTAACATGACGGCTTTGTCTTTTTAACTTCTTTAGAAATGTAAGATGTTCATGACTATACATGAAAATCGATCTCCTTCCATATTTGATCATAGTACTTAGAAAATTCTTTACATTTTCTATTTTCAATTGGAGTACTACGATGTTCAAAATGAATGGAATGAATGTTTTTAATTTGGCAAGGTCTTTCTGTTAATACGATAATACGATCGGCCATACTAATGGCTTCTGCTAGATCATGCGTTACCATAATCGCACTTTTTTTCTCTCGTTTTATAATACGATATACATCATCTGATACAGCCAATCTTGACTGGTAGTCTAAAGCCGAAAATGGTTCATCTAAAAGGAGTATATCTGGTTTAGTCGTAAGTGTACGAATGAGTGCGACTCGCTGTCTCATACCTCCTGATAAATTTGCTGGATAACTATGGATAAATTCTTCTAGTCCGTATGTTTTTAATAATTGTAATACATGTTGTTTATTTTTCTCTGTATTTTGATTTGTAATTTCTAATCCTAAGAGACAATTATCTAAAATTGTTCGCCAAGGAAAAAGACAGTCTTGCTGTAACATGTATCCAAAAGAAGTATCTTTATCGGTTTCAATAGTACCACCTGATTTTTCTAATAAGTTACACAGAATAGATAAAATTGTTGATTTTCCACAGCCACTAGGTCCTACAATGGCGATAAATTCTCCTGGGTTAAGTGAAAAGGAAACTTCTTCAATCGCAGGTGTTTCTCCTTGTTTGGTGTGATAAATCTTTTTTAAATGATTGACACGTAAAATTGGTTTCATCTTATTTTTTTGCAAATTCAGTAGTTACCAATTTCTCATAAGGAGCAGTTTTTTCTAATTCACCTGCATTTTTCATTATTTCTTGAATATGTTCGAAATTTTCTTTTTCAATATAAGTTGTATCAAACCATGAATCGTTGTTACGGTAACGACCTACAATTTCTGTTACATCTTCTAAAGAAGTATCTGGAAATTCATCTAAGATTACTTTAGCAACTTCTTCATCAGAGTGATTTTTTACATAGTCGATTCCTCTTTGAATTGCATTTGAAAATCCTTGAATGACATCCTTGTTATTTTCTATATAACTTTTTCTAGCATGATAAGCAGTATATGGTACGACACCACCTAATTCTCCTAGTGAAGCAACGACATGACCATATCCTTGTTTTTCAAGTTGTAATGCATTTGGTTCAAATAAATTGACAAAGTCTCCATTTCCACCAATAAATGCACCACTCATTGCTGCAAACTCTACACTTGTATCAATATTGACATCTTCTTTTGGATCAATTCCTGCTTCTGATAGTGCCCATTCGAACGTCATTTCTGGCATACCACCCTTACGACCACCAATCACAGTTTTTCCAATCATATCTTCTAATTTAAAATCTTTGATATCGTCTCGTGCAACAATAAAACTTCCATCTCTTTTGGTAAGACCAGCAAAATTTACTAAATAGTCTTTTTCGCCTTGGTTATAAACGTAAATCGTTGATTCACTACCAGCAAATCCGATTTGGACATCATTAGATAAAACACTTGCAGTTACTTTATCTGCTCCTGGAGTTAAAATAAATTCAACATCCAATCCTTCTTCTTCAAAATAACCTAATTGTTTGGCAACATATTGTGGAGCATAAAAAATACTATGTGTAACTTCGGCAACCTTTACTTTCTTTAAATCTGATTTTGGCTTGTTCGTATAAAAATAAATCACTGATAGGACAATAATAATAAGTAATCCAATCAATGAAATCACTACTTTTTTCAAAATAATCCCTCTCTTTCAATGATAGTATATTCTGTAATAGCGAAGTAGTATAGATAAATGACCTAGGTTCTGTGAAATAAGAAAGAGCGGAAATCATTTGATAAATGAAGTGGTTATGATATAATAATGGTAGAAAGTTGGGATACTGTGAAATATGGCTTAATTTTATATAAAGAGACGGATAATTTAGGGGATGATATTCAATCTTATGCAGCAATGCAATTTCTACCACGAGTAGATTATGTGATTGATCGTGAAGCAATGGATGAATTTGTACCGGATAAAAAAGAATATGTTGCAACGATTATGAATGGATGGTATCTACATAAGAAAACCCATTTTCCATTTACACCGTATATTCATCCATTATTAATTTCAATGCATTTTACAGAAAATGATCTTATTACAAAACGAGGATATGAATTTTTAGATGGATATACAAAAGAGTTTTTAAAACCATATGGAAAAATTGGTTGTCGTGATCTTGTAACAGAATCAGTATTAAAAGAAAAAGGATATGATACGTATTTCTCTGGATGTATGACTTTGACCTTAGATCAGCTTGGTAAGAAAAAAGTAGAAAACTATATCTGTGTGATTGATATGAAAGAGGAAATTGTAGAAAAAGTACATACGTTATTTCCGGAATATGAAATTAAAGTAATGAGTCATTGGTTAAAACCAGAAGAAAGTGCTTCTATGACATTAGAAGAAAGAATGGATCGTGTCAAAGAATATTTGACAATATATCAAAATGCAAAATTAATTATTACTGATCGTTTGCACTGTGCTTTACCTGCATTAGCACTAGAAACACCAGTCGCACTAATCTACTACGATTATAATGCCGATCGTTTATCTACTTTTAAAGATTACGTAACTTATTATTCTGAAGGAGAGTTTATGGAACTTTCTCGTGAAGAGTTATTAAAGTTAAAAAATCCAACATATTATAAAAAAATTCGAAAATCTCTTAAAGAAAAAGTAAGTACTTTTGTAAAAGAAACAGAAAATTTGAAGTTAGATGTAAAAAAATTACCGGATGTAAAAACATATCAAGAGTTTGTGAAAAGAGAACAACATACGACAGAATTATTTACAGATCAAATTAAAGCATTACAAGAGCAATTGGCTGAAACAAAAGAAAAAGCAGAAGCAAGAGAAAAAGAGTTGTATGATACAATTGTATCAATGGATAAAGAAATTGCTCGTCTATATCCATTTGAACAAGAAGTTAAAGAATTAAATTATCAAAGAACGTTCCGTATGTATAAAAAATATTATAATTATAGAAAGAAAAAGGTTTGAAAAAATTTACCTCGGGGGGGGGAGGGGTAATTAGATACTTTTTCTATCTAACATGGCCTAAAGAAGAGACATCTCTTCTTTTTTCGACGGTTATTTTTCATATATTCTGTTATGATGCCTAAGAGGTGAATAGAATGAAGCAAAGTAAAGTACTATCTGTTGTAGCGACTGTTCTTGTCATATTTGGAGCGTTTTATTTTTTACAATGGTTATATCGTGAAACGAATCTTTTATTTGTAATAGGAACTGTTGTATTTATGATGGTAGTTTGTTTGTTTCAATTAAAAGTTCTACAAGTGCTAGAACAAGATCAATGCCAAAAACAGAGTGAAAATCGTTTAAGAAAAGATTTAAAATATAATAAAGAAAAATTATTTTTACAAATTCAAAAGTTAGTAAAGTGGCATGAAATGGCAAGACAAGACTTTGAAGATACGTTAGATTTAATCAATGGATATTCAGAAGAAGAGATTCAAAAGAAATATCAGGAAAAGTATTAAATCACTGTTCTAGTCTTATCAAATGAACAAAAATATGATATGATGAGTCTAGTGATAGTAGAGGTGGAATATGAATTTAGATGCACTAAATAAAGAACAACGAGAAGCTGTTACAACTGTCGAAGGACCACTTCTCGTATTAGCTGGAGCAGGAAGTGGAAAAACAAGAGTTTTAACAACGAGAGTCGCTTATTTATTAGAAGAAGTCGGAATTGCTCCGGAACATATTTTAGCAATCACGTTTACTAATAAAGCAGCCAAAGAGATGAAAGAACGTATTATTACGATGTTAGGACCAATCGGTTATCAAATTCAAATATCGACATTTCACTCATTTGGGTTATTAATATTAAGAGAGAATTATGAGAAATTAGGACTAGCGAAAAACTTTACGATTTTAGATAGTGATGATACGTTAACCGTAATTAAAAAAATCATGAAAGATATGGGATTAGATCCTAAAGAATATAATCCTAGGGCAATTCGTAATCGTATGAGTGGAGCGAAAAATGAGTTGTTAACACCAGTAGAATATGAACGATTTGCTCAGACTGATTTTGAAGAAAAAGTAGTAAAAGTATATGAGAAATACGAACAGAAATTAAAACAAAACGATTCTGTTGATTTTGATGATTTATTGATGATGCCAATTCAATTATTCCGTAAATATCCTGAAATATTGAAAGAATATCAAGAGCGTTTTCAATATATTTTAGTTGATGAGTACCAAGATACGAACGAAGCACAATATATTTTAGTTAAAATGATCAGTGCGAAATACCGTAATATTTGTGTTGTTGGTGATAACGATCAAAGTATTTATTCGTTCCGTGGTGCCAATTATCGTAACATTTTAAACTTTGAGAAAGATTATAAAAATCCGAAAGTAATTATGTTAGAAGAAAATTATCGTTCTACTAAGACGATATTAAATGCAGCCAATGATGTCATTCAAAATAATAAACAGAGAAAAGATAAGAATCTGTGGACGAACAATGAAGAAGGCGTAAAAATTCGTTATCATCGTGCTTTAGATGAAAAAGACGAAGCAAATTATGTTATGAAAGAGATTTTAAAATTGATCGATCAACATGTTAGTCCAGAAAATATTGCTGTATTATATCGAACGAATGCGCAATCACGAAATATGGAAGAAGTTTTATTAAGAGAAAATATTCCATATAAAGTGGTCGGTAGTTTTTACTTCTATAATCGTAAAGAAATTAAAGACTTAATCGCATATATGAGACTGATTTACAATCAACATGATGATGTCAGTTTACTCCGTATTATTAATTCACCAAAACGTGGGATTGGTGCGAAAACAATCGAAAATTTAACGAGAAAAGCCAATGAAGAAGAAAAATCTATTTTTGAAGTCATTGATTCAGGAAAAGAATTAACTTTTAAACATATGATTCAAGATTTAATTCTAGCTGAACAAAATCTATCTCTGACCGAATTAGTAGAAGAAATATTAGTGAAATCTGGAATGAAGCAAGAACTAGTTAGTGAAAAATCGATGGAAGCAGATATTCGTCTAGAGAACTTGGAAGAATTTAAAACAATTACAAAAAGTTTTGAAGAAAATAATGGCATTGTTTCGCTAGAAGAATTTTTGATGGAAATTAGTTTAGTTGCTGATGTAGAAGAGCATAAAAATAATCATCAAGTTGTGACTTTGATGACAGTTCATTCAGCAAAAGGATTAGAGTTTGATTATGTATTCTTAATTGGAATGGAAGAAGGAATTTTTCCACATAATAATTCTTTTATGAATCCAGAAGAGTTAGAAGAAGAGAGAAGACTTTGTTATGTTGCGATTACTCGTGCAAAAAAAAGTTTATGGCTTGTGAATGCAAGAAGAAGAACGATCTATGGAATGGATAGTCAAAATCCACCAAGTCGCTTTATCGATGAAATTGATTCGAAATATGTAGAACAAGATCAAGAAGAAAAACAAGCTGCATTCCGCTTCTTCCAAAAGAAAACCAATGTCATTGATAAAAATGCAGAATATCAAATTGGCGATCATATTATCCATGATCAGTTTGGTGAAGGGGTTGTAGTCGGTATTGATAAATCGATTTTGACCATTGCTTTCGCTCATCCACATGGTATTAGAAAATTATTAAAAGGTCATAAAAGCATTAAAAAGAAAGGAGTTTAGATATGTATACACTATTTAATATTGAAGAAGGATTAAATAATTTAATGGATCCGGTTAAGGATTTTATGGCGGAACATGGTGATAATCCACTTGTTTGGTTTGCTATTATTGGAATAGGAGCCCTTGTCTTTTTTTGGACTTATTCGGCATTACAGAAGGAGAAATAATATGAAGAAAGTTAGAAAAGCAGTCATTCCTGTTGCTGGAATGGGAACTAGATTTTTACCAGTTACAAAAGCAGTTGCAAAAGAAATGTTACCAATTATTGATAAACCTACTTTGCATTATATTATTGAAGAAGCTGTTCAAAGTGGGATTGAAGAAATCTTATTAATTACGAATTCTTATAAAAAAGTAATTGAAGATTATTTTGATCAGAGTTATGAATTAGAACATCGTTTAAGCGAAAAGGGAAAAACAAAAGAAGTAGAGTTAGTACAAAGTATTTCAAAACTGGCTCGTATTTATACGATTCGTCAAGGAGAACCACTTGGAAGTGGACATGCCATCTTACTAGCGAAAAATTTTGTCGGTGATGAACCGTTTGCAGTTATGTATGGTGATGATTTGATGATGTATGAAAAGCCAGTGTTAAGACAATTAATTGACATTTATGAGAAATATGACGCATCCGTAATTGGTGCTAAAAAAGTAACAGAAGATGTAGTAGAACGTTATGGAATTATTGATTTAGAAGATTCTAAAACAGGAAAAATAAAAACGATTGTTGAGAAACCAAAAAGAGAAGAAGCTCCAAGCCTTTATGCTGGACTTGGTAGATATATTGTCAAACCTGAAATATTTTCTATTTTAGAACAGTTAAAAACGGGTGCTGGAGGAGAATATCAATTTACAGATGCGATGAAAGAGATGATGACAAAAGAACCGTTTTATATGTGTGAAATGGATGGAACTTATTATGATATTGGAAACCAATTTGGCTATTTAAAGGCAACGATTGATTATGCTTTAAAACGAGATGACTTAAAAGAACAGATCTCAGAGTATATACATGAAATTGCAAAAGAAAAGTAAGGAACTTTTCTTTTTTTATACAATAATATGTAGGATACATGATATAATAAAAAAGGTGATAAAGATGAATCAAGATATTAAAAAACACATCGATGAACTAGTCGAATTATTAAATAAAGCCAGTTATGAATACCATACTTTAGATAAACCAACGATAACCGATCAAGAGTATGATAATTATTTACATGAATTAGTAGGATTGGAAGAAAAGTATCCTGAATTTGTACGCAGTGATTCTCCTACCGTTCGTGTTGGAGGAGAAGTCATTGATGACTTTCAAAAAGTAAGACATGAAATTCCAATGTTATCATTGAGTAACGTATTTAATGAGAGTGAAATTGTACGCTTTGATGACAGAGTTAAAAAATACGTTTCTCATCCAAGTTATGTTTGTGAATTAAAAATTGATGGTCTTTCTGTGTCACTCCTTTATAAAGACGGAGAACTTGTCCGTGGAGCGACGAGAGGGGATGGAGTGACAGGAGAAGATATTACCCACAATGTCAAAACCATCCGTAATATTCCACTACGTCTAAAAGAAAAAATAGATATCGAAGTACGTGGCGAAATCTATATGCCAAAAAAATCATTTGAAGATTTAAATGAAATGAGAAAGAAAAATCATCAAGAACCATTTGCCAATCCTCGTAATGCAGCTGCGGGAAGTGTTAGACAATTAGATAGTAGTATTGCTGCTAGTAGAAATTTATCTAGTTTTATGTATCACATACCGAATGCCCAAGATTATGGATTAAATACCCATTATGAAGCATTAAAGTTCTTAGAAAAATTAGGCTTTACAGTCAACCCGAATATCAAGTTAGTGTCTAATTTAAATGAACTATTAGACTACATTCGTGAATGGACTGAGAAACGTGAAACACTATCTTATGAGATAGATGGTATCGTTATTAAAGTAAATGGATTAGATGATCAACAAAAATGTGGATATACTGTAAAATATCCAAGATGGGCAACAGCTTATAAATTTCCAGCTATGGTTGTTTTAACAAAATTAAAAGATATTAAATTTACAGTAGGTAGAACAGGACAAGTTGTTCCAAATGCTATCTTAGAACCAGTATTATTAATGGGATCTGTTATTTCTAAAACAACTTTACATAATGAAGACTATGTCGTTAGTAAAGATATTCGTATTGGAGATACCGTAAAAATTAAAAAAGCCGGAGATGTGATTCCAGAAGTGATTGGTCCAGAAGTATCACGAAGAGATGGAAGTGAAATTCCATTTCAAATGGCTACCCACTGTCCAATTTGTCATGAACCACTTGTTAGAAAAGAAGAAGAATCTGCTTATTATTGCGTGAATCCACGTTGTGATGCGAAAAGAATAGAAGGATTAATTCATTTTGTTTCTAGAAATGCGATGAATGTCGAAGGGTTTGGAGATAACATTGTCGAAGATTTTTATAATATGGGGTATCTGAATACTTTTGATGACTTTTATCACTTATATGAAAAGAAACAAGAGTTAATGGAATTAGAAGGATTCGGAGAAAAAAGTATTAATAACTTATTAGAGAGTATTGAAAACAGTAAAAAGAATTCTCTAGAACGTCTACTCTTTGCCCTAGGAATTCGTCATGTTGGGGCGAAAACTGCCAAAATACTAGCAGCTCATTATCACACTATGGAAGCTTTACAACAAGCAACATTAGAAGAATTAGTAGATATTCGAGATATTGGAAGTATTATTGCGAAAAGTGTTGTTAAATACTTTCAAGATCCAATCAATATCGATTTAATCAATCGCTTAAAAGAAAATGGCGTAAATATGAAATACTTAGGTGCTACATCTTCTGATTTACCACTATCTGGTAAAAGCTTTGTCTTAACAGGAAGCTTAGAACATATGACAAGAGATGAAGCACAAGCGAAAATAGAAAGTCTTGGAGGAACTTGGTCTAGTAGTGTTAGTAAAAAAACAGGAGCTGTAATCGTTGGTGAAAATCCTGGTAGTAAATATCAAAAAGCACTCGAATTAAACGTTCCAATTTTATCCGAAGAAAATTTTATGAATATGATTGACAGTAAATAAATTGTATACTGTCAATTTTTTTTATAAATTCGTTTACTTTGATACATGTTTTTCTAAAATGTGTTATACTATAAAAGGATACTAGAAGGAGGTAATATATGGACGCTTGGAGAAGTTTTAAAGGAGAAACTTGGAAAAATACAATTGATGTACGTGACTTTATTATGAGTAACGTAACACCATATACCGGTGATGAATCATTTTTAACTGAGAGTACAGACAAGACAAAAAAAGTTTGGAGTATTCTAGAAGAAAAAATGAAAGTCGAACTGGATAAAGGAATTTACGATGTAGATACAAAAACAGTATCAGGAATTGATGCTTATGAACCTGGTTATATTTCAAAAGACGATGAAGTTATTGTTGGATTACAAACAGATGAAGCATTAAAAAGAATCTGTAACCCATGGGGTGGAATTCGTATGGTTGAGAGTGCACTTCAATCTTATGGATATGAAATTGACCCAGAAATGAAAAAAGTATTTACAAAATATCGTAAGACACATAATCAAGGAGTATTTGATGCTTATACACCTGATATTCGTGCTGCTCGTCATGCGGGATTATTAACAGGACTTCCAGACGCATATGGAAGAGGAAGAATTATCGGTGATTATCGTCGTATTGCTCTTTACGGAATTGATCGTTTAATCGAAGGTAAAAAATATGATCAAAGTCAATTAGATGAAGTAGAAATGACAGCTTCTGTGATTCGTATGAGAGAAGAATTAACAGAACAAATTTCAGCACTTGAAGAAATTAAATCTATGGCTAGTAAATATGGTTATGATATTTCAAAACCAGCTACGAATGCATTAGAAGCTGCTCAATGGTTATACTTTGGATATCTAGCAGCTATCAAAGAAAATAATGGTGCTGCCATGAGTTTAGGACGTACTTCTACATTCTTAGATATTTATATTGAAAGAGATTTACAAGAAGGTACATTAGATGAAAAAGGAGCACAAGAAATTATTGATCAATTCATTATTAAATTACGTATTGCTCGTCATTTAAGAACACCAGAATATAATGATTTATTTGCTGGAGATCCTACTTGGGTTACAGAATCACTTGGTGGTATGGC
>CALVQD010000011.1 GCA_944355255.1 uncultured Bacilli bacterium | reverse complement strand
AAAATCTATATAGATTATATAATTTTACAAGGAATATTTAGAAAGAAAAAGTTTATACTTGCATAATTTATAATTTTTGCGTATAATATATTTGTACTTATTACTTGGAAGAAAGAGTCTCCGACTTTTATCTAGGGATAAGCGTATGATTTAGAAAGGAGAAAAGAAAATGGCATTAACAAAAGAAAAGAAAGCAGAAATCGTAAGTAAATTCGCACAGAATGAAAAAGATACAGGTTCTGCTGAAGTTCAAATTGCAATTTTAACAGAAGAAATCAAGGATTTAACAGAACATTTTAAAGTTCATCCACATGATTATCACTCTAAAAGAGGACTTCTTAAAAAGGTTGGACAGAGACGTAGTTTATTAAATTACTTATTTAAAAACGATGTTACTCGTTACCGTAAGATTGTAAAAGAACTAGGACTTAGAAAATAAAATAACAGTAGGCACTATTTTTTAGTGTCTTTTTATATTATGGAGGGTATTATGAAGAAAGTATTTGAAAAAGAGTTTTATGGAAAGAAAATTGTAGTAGAAAGTGGAGAACTAGCAAAACAGGCAAATGGAGCAGTTCTAGTACGTTTTAATGATACTGCGATTCTTACTGCTGCTGTTATGAGTAAGAATGCATCAACTGCTGATTTTTTCCCATTAACAGTTTTGTATCAAGAAAAATTATATTCTGTAGGAAAAATTCCAGGGGGATTTATTAAAAGAGAAGGTAGACCAACGGAGAATGCGACATTATCTGCTCGTTTAATCGATCGTCCAATTCGACCATTATTTGAAGATGGATTTCGTAATGAAGTGCAAGTAGTCAATACGGTATTAAGTGTTGATCAAGATGCATCTCCAGAGATGAGTGCTTTACTTGGTTCTTCTTTAGCGCTTTTAATTAGTGATATTCCATTTACGACTCCAGTTGCTGGTGTTATTGTAGGTAGAATTGATGGAAAATTTGTGATTAATCCAACTCCAGAAGAGTTAGAACAAAGTGATATTCATTTAACAGTTGCTGGTACAAAGGATGCTATTAACATGGTAGAATCTGGTAGTAAAGAAGTTAGTGAAGATGACATGGTAGAAGCGATGATGTTTGGACATGATGCAATTAAAGAATTAATTGCTTTTGAAGAGGAAATTGTAAAAGAGATTGGAAAAGAAAAGGTAGAAGTAGAATTAAAAACAGTAGATGAGAAGTTAGAAAAAGAAGTGACTGAATATGCATATGAAGATATGAAACAAGCGATTCAAGTGGTTGAAAAGTTGGCACGTGCGGAAGCGGTTGATAAAGTAAAAGAAAATACAGTTGCTCATTTTGAAGAAGTATATAAAGATAATGAAGAGTTAGATGGCCTTCTAAAAGATGTTTCTAGTATCTTAGATCATATGGAAGCAATGGAAGTAAGAAGATTAATCATTGAAGATAAAGTACGTCCAGATGGTCGTAAAATCGATGAAATTAGACCTCTATCTGCTAGTATTGATCTACTTGCAAGAACACATGGATCTGCATTGTTTACGCGTGGACAAACTCAAGCTTTAGCAGTTACAACTTTAGGTGCATTAGGAGAACACCAAGTATTGGATGGATTAGAATTAGAAGATGAAAAAAGATTTATGTTACACTATAACTTTCCACAATTCAGTGTTGGAGAAACAGGTAGATATGGCTCTCCAGGAAGACGTGAAATTGGTCATGGAGCTTTAGGAGAAAGAGCGCTATCACAAGTGATTCCATCAGAAGAGGAATTCCCATATACGATTCGTGTTGTATCTGAAATTTTAGAAAGTAATGGTTCTTCTAGTCAAGCTAGTATTTGTGCTGGATGTTTATCACTTATGGCAGCTGGTGTACCAATTAAAGCACCTGTTGCAGGAATTGCCATGGGATTAATTACAGATAAAGATGAGAAAAATTATACTATTTTAACAGATATTCAAGGATTAGAAGATCATATGGGAGATATGGACTTCAAAGTAGCTGGAACAAGAAATGGTATTTGTGCACTTCAGATGGATATTAAAATTAAAGGAGTTACAAGAGAAATTTTAACAGAAGCATTACAACAAGCGAAAAAAGCAAGAATGCAAATTTTAGATGTGATGGAATCTGTTATTAAAGAACCTAGAAAAGAAGTAAGTAAATATGCTCCAAAGATCTGTGATTTCTATATTTTACCAGAACAAATTAAAGATGTTATTGGTCGTGGAGGAGATGTTATTACAAAAATTATTCAAGATGCGAGTCATGTTGTCAGTGTAAATGATAGAAATGCCGTTAAAATTGATTTAGAAGATGATGGACATGTATTAATCTATCACCATGATCAAGAAATCATCGATAAAGCGAAAGAAATGATTTTAAATATTACAAGAGTACCAGAAGAAGATAAAATCTATACTGCAAAAGTTGTAAAAGTAGAAGATTTTGGATGTTTTGTAGAATTATGGCCTGGTTGTGAAGGTATGGTTCATGTATCTAAACTAGATAGAAAACATATTGAAAAAGCTGGAGATGTCGTAAAAGTCGGAGATGAAATTATGGTAAAATATATCGGTAAAGATAAAAAAGGAAGACATAATTTCTCTAGAAGAGATGCGATGAAAGAACTATCAAAAGATGAAAAGAAAGAGAAACAAAAAGAAGAATAAATACACATAATTGTATTTATTCTTTTTATTTGGTTTAATAATTGTTGTATCTTACTTAAGGACTAGTTATTTTTTCTCATTTCAGTTATAATAAAGTAGGTGACATTTATGATATACTTGCTTTATGGAAAAGAAGAGTTATTAATACAAAAAGAAATTGATAACATAAAAAAAGAAAACGAATTAAATGATTTAGATGTAAATGAATATGAATTAGATACAGTATCTTTAAAAGAAGCGTTAGAAGATGCAGAGACAATTTCTTTTTTTCACGATAAAAAAGCAGTGATATTAAATCACTGTACATTTCTAACAGGAACAACGAAGAAAGGGAGTATTGAACAGCCAATCGCGTTATTAGAAGAATACATAAAACATCCGAATCCCAGTACTATTTTGATTCTTGTCGTATTCAGTGAGAAATTAGATGAGCGAAAAAAGATTGTGAAAATGCTGAAAAAAGAAGTGATTGTAAAGGAGTTAAATCAAGTTGCAAATCAAGAGCAATTTGTGAAAGATTTATTTCATGGATATCAGATTTCTAGAGATGATTTAAATTTATTTCAAAAGAAAGTTGGAAATCATTTAGAGTTGTTAGAACAGGAAGCAGAGAAGTTAAAGATGGCTTCTTTTCAAGAGAAAACAATTACGACGGAATTAATTCAAGATATTACGATTCAGACAATTGATTTAGATATTTTTGGTCTAATTGAGGCAATTGTGTTAAAACAAAAAGAAAAAGCGATGATGATGTTGGATGAGATGATCAAAAGAGGGGAGGAGCCTCTTATGATTTTGATTATGTTGGCAAATCAATTCCGTATTATTTATCAAGCAAAAGAATTATATCAAAAAGGATATACGGAGAAGAATATTGCTAGTATGTTAAGTATTCATCCATTTCGTATTAAAAAGGCATTAGAGAAGGGAAGAATGTTTTCCAGTGAAATACTACTCAGTTATATAAAACAGCTTGCAGAATTGGATTATCAAATAAAAAATGGGGGTATTAATAAAAGATTGGGATTAGAGTTATTTTTATTAGGATTGTAATAAATTAGATATTTCACTTGTTCCACAGGTAAAGGTATCAGTAAAGAGGATTTTATCTTCTTTTTTTAATGTAACTTGAAATGTATCCATACTACTTTCTTTTATTGTATTGGACATTTTTCCTTTATTTGGAGCATTTAATTGATGGTGTTTGTGTTGTTTCCATTTCATTGTTAATTTCATAGTTCTTTTATGGAGTTGAATAATATTCGTATTATTTTCTTGTTTTAGGTGTGCTTTTGCTCCATTCCAACTAGCAAAGATCTCTTGTCTATCTTTTATTCTAAGAACGCAAATAAGCCCATAAAAAGAGAAAATAGGAAGGGAAATATGAGCATAGGAACAAAATATAGTACAATCATCATGTTTCTTTGGATGATGAGATTCTAACCATAGATATTGTTTTGGAAAACTTGTACCATAATCCTTTTCCATGTAACAAGTACCACCATTCATATCTAACTTTTTACCATCGATCAAAAGTGAACCTGAAACACTGCTTTTTAAAGAAATAATTCCATGATTACACTGCATATTTTTAAAATAAGAAAATGGCCCCATAATAGTTGGTGCATACTTACTAGTATGTAGTAAAGTAGGTGCATATAGTTTTAATACACCACAATAGCGATGTCGTGCTGTTTTCACATCGATACAAACAGTATCATCACTAAACCAATTTTCACCAATTTTTATAAATGCTTTATTTGGAAATCTTATCTTTGATAATGGATACTCGATTGTATCTGTCGCTAGATATTTACTATCTAATACTTGAAGATATCCTTTCTTCTCATCGGTAAGAGAAATACTTGGAATCCATACTAAAATTCTTAATTCATCGGGAGTAACAAATTTAAAATACCATCCTTCAAAATAATGTTTTTTATCAAGAGATCCTTGAAAATACTTTTGATCCATATTATCACCATATTTAGTATGGACAAAAATAAAAAAATAACTAGTAAAGTTATTCTTTTTCTATTAAGAAATCTAATAGTGCAGAAGGTTTCTTCTTCTGATGAATAATATCAGATATTAAAGAGACAACTGGCATCTCGATCTGATTTTTCTCCATCACTTGTTTCATTCCATAAATTGTAGTAAGTCCTTCTACAGTATGATTTTCCATATATTGTTTGATATCTTCTTGATTACCAATTCCTATCGTTCTACCAAATGAATAATTTCTACTTTTTTCACTTGTACAAGTCAGTAATAAATCTCCAAATCCAGCAAATGATAGTATTGTTTTCTTATCTCCTCCTAAAGAGTGAATCATACTTTTGATATCATGTAATGATTCTGTAATTAACATTGCTTTTGTAGAAATCGGATATCCCATTCCGTCTAACATTCCACTAGCAATTGCGATAACATTTTTAATTGCTCCACAAATTTCTACACCTAGAACGTCTTCTGTTTTTCTAAGTTTTAATCTTCTTCCAGCTAAAGCATTTTCTACAACATTCATCGTTTCTTGGGAAGAAGAAGCGAGAGATAAGCCAACCGGAACATGGTTAGAAAGATCAATTGCAAAACTTGGACCAGAAATGACTGCAATTTTATCTTGTGATACAAAGGTTTTAATTTTATCACGAACAAATAAACCATCTTCTGAAATTCCTTTTGAAGCAATTAAAATAATTTGATTGGTATAATATGTGTTCATATCTTTTAATATTCCATCGATGTATTCTGTTGGAATTGCAATGACAATAATATCTTTTTCTTTCATAACTTCTTCTATATTTAATGTGAAAGAAATATCCATTGGTATTTTTATGTTTGGTAATACTTTTGTGTTTTCTCTTTTTTCTATTAGTTCTCTATATTCTTTTTCTAACTTTGTCCACATGGTAATATCACTGGTATTTTCTAAAAATGAAAGTGCAAGTGATAGACCATAAGCACCAGTTCCTAATATTCCTATTTTCATAAAACATCCTTCTTTCTATATTATTTTCTCTAAAAGCTGATTAAGTTCCTCAATACCTTTTCGATATTCGTTTTCTTGAACCAAACCATATAGTTCCATGAACCGTATAGGAGAATCACTAATATTCTGTTTTAACAATTCGTATAATTCATTCATTCCATGTTCGTATTGCAATAAACCTGATAAACGAAAGAGTAAAATTTGATCATCTATTAAAAGCTGTTTTTCGTTACGATATGATTTTATTTCTTTTATTAAGGTTTGAAAAATTTCATCATATGGTTGATCCATATGAAATAGTTGATACACCAAGTTTGAAATATCCAAATTATGGTCGTAGACTTCTTTTACTTCATCTACAAAATCATACAAATCTTGATCAAGTCTTGATAAATCACTTTGATAAACTTGTAGCATTATTTTCTTCCTTTCTACTTTGTTTTTAATTTCCAAATTTTCTCATCCACTTCTTTTAACATCTTCTCGTATTTGGAATTATCTTTTGGATGATAGTATTTCTTATGTTTGATTTTATCTGGTAAATATTGTTGTTTTACATATGCGTTTGGATAGTCATGAGGGTATTTGTATTCACTTGCATTCGTTTTAATATGGTTTGGAACGTTTCCGGTATTTCCAATGCGAATATCATTTAAAGCTTCATCTAAAGCAAGGTGGGCTGTATTTGATTTTGGTGATAGAGCCAGTTCGATTACAACTTCAGCAAGAGGAATTCTCGCTTCTGGAAGTCCTACTAATTCTGCAGCGTGAATAGCAGCCATAACTTTTGGTCCCATACTCGGATTAGCAAGACCAATATCTTCATAAGCAATGACACTCATTCGCCTATATATACTGTCTAAATCTTCCGCTTCAATTAAACGAGCTAGATAGTGTAATGCTGCATCAACGTCACTACCGCGAATTGATTTTTGAAAAGCACTTAATACATCATAGTGTCCATCATCATTTTTATCATGAAAGAAAACAGGTTTACTGTTAATTTGTTGAATAACGTCTTTCGTAATGTGAAAATCACTTGTTGCATAATATGCAACTTCTAATAAGTTATAAGCATACCTTAAATCTCCACCGGACATTCTTGCCAGTATTTTATAAACTTCATCATCTATTTCTAGGTGAGGAAGTACTTCTTTTTTCTTTACTTGTTTTAATGCTTTTATAATATCTTGATCTTCTAATTCATGTAATTCAAAAATTTGACAACGAGAACGGATAGCTGGATTTATTTTATGATATGGATTTGCAGTAGTCATTCCAATTAAAGTAATATAACCATTTTCTAAATAGGGGAGAAGTAAATCCTGTTTATCTTTATTTAAACGGTGAATCTCATCCATGATAACAACCATACCACCGTACATTTTTGCTTCTTCGACAACGATATCAAAATCTTTCTTTTTGTGAATTGTCGCATTTAACATGCGATAACGTAATCCTAATTCATGAACTAATACATAAGCAAGCGTTGTTTTTCCAATTCCTGGTTTTCCATATAAAATCATGGAAAATAAACGTTTGTTTTTTACTAAATTAGAAAGTATTTTATTTGTTCCAATTAAATGTTGTTGTCCGACGACATCTTTTAATGTCTCCGGTCTCATTTGCATTGCTAGTGTATCCATACAATCACCACACTACATATTGTAACAAATTTCGACTCATTTCTAAAGATGATTTGTAAAAATAAAAGAAAGATATGTCATATTGTAATATAACTTTACTTTTTTTCTTTAGCAACGTTTTAATTTGTGTTAAAATAATAATGGTGAAGTATATGAATTCATTTATGGAATGTATTTTAGAATTTATTAATTACTTACAAATAGATAAGAAATATAGTGAAAATACGATTATGTCATATGAATCTGATTTAAAAGATTATCAAAAATTCATGACTGATTTTTTAAAGAAAGATATTTATCACATCGAAAAAAAAGATATTAAACTCTATTTGAAGTATTTGAAAGATCAAAATAAAAGTCCTAAGAGTATATCTAGAAGAATTTCATGTATTCGTGGATTTTATAAATTTTTATTGATTGAAAAAGTGATATCTAATAATCCAATGGCTACAATTGAACTTCCAAAAACAAAAAAAGCACTTCCAAAAGTATTATCTGTAGAAGAAGTGGATAAACTATTAGATATCCCTTTAACTGACGCTTATAGTTATCGAAATAAAGCGATGTTGGAATTAATGTATGCAACAGGATTACGTGTTAGTGAATTGGTTGCTTTAAAAATTCACGATGTTGATCTTACAAGTGAAACAGTTAGAACAATTGGAAAAGGTTCTAAAGAAAGAATCATTCCAATGGGAGAAGTTGCAGTACATTATTTAAAACTCTATTTAAGTATATATCGTGAAGAATTATTAAAAAAAGAATATACAGATGTTTTATTTTTAAATAATCATGGCAAACAAATGACAAGACAAGGATTTTTTAAAATACTAAAAAAAATTGCCAAAGAAAAAGATATTAAAACATCTTTTTCACCCCATACGTTACGTCATTCCTTTGCAACGCATCTACTAGAAAATGGTGCTGATTTAAGAAGTATTCAAGAACTATTAGGGCATTCTTCTATTAGTACAACAGGTATTTATACTCATGTATCAAATGAAGAATTAAAAGAAAATTATAAACATCATCCCCACGGAGAATAAAGGAGGAAAAACATGGTATCTATCAATCGTGATACGGATATTGGCTATTTAGTTAGTATGAATGGGACTATTTTGCCAATTCGACCAATACAAGTCGATAAAACAATGAATCGAAAAGGAAATAAATATAAAGCAGGACAAATGTTATATATTCATGATCAAATTATCCGATATTATATACAAAGAGGCGTGATAAAACACGCTGATCACTTAGTACAACAATCTCCATTTCAATTATTTTGTGGACTTACTGATTTAGGAATTATGGTTATGATTCGTGCTATGCATGAATTTAATATTTTTCTCACTGATCATGTTACAAGAAAAGAATATGAGGCGATATGCCACATCCAATCAGAGTTAAATGAACCGATGAAAAATATTGCACGACCTTATTATAATGGAGAAACATATGAAACAGAAGTATTTCATGACTTAAAAACAGCAATTCAGACTGTGAATACAAGATACAAACAAGAAAAAGAAGAAAAGAGGAAATAGAATGAGATATCAGAGAATATTTTTAGTTGTAATGGATTCTGTTGGTATGGGACGTGCCAAAGATGCTAAAATATACCATGATGAGGGAGCAAATACGTTAGGACATATTTTAGAAAAAACCCATGTTGAACTCCCTCATTTAAACCAACTAGGATTATATAACTTATTATACGATCAAGAAAAACCAAGTATTGGATGCTATACAAACATGGAAGAAATTAGCAATGGAAAAGATACGTTAACTGGACATTCTGAAATGATGGGAATTATTACAAAGGTACCGTTTCAGACATTTACTGAAACTGGTTTTCCTAAAGAACTAATTCAAGAATTAGAAGAAAAAACAGGAAGAAAAGTCATTGGAAATAAAAATGCAAGTGGGACTGCAATTATTGAAGAACTAGGACCAGAACATATAAAAACTGGAGCTATGATTGTATATACATCAGCAGATAGTGTTTTACAAATAGCTGCTCATGAAGAGGTAATTCCATTAAAAGAGTTATATCATATTTGTGAAATTGCTCGTGAAATTACGAAAAAACCTGAATATAAAGTAGGAAGAGTAATTGCCAGACCATTTATCGGAACACCTGGAAATTTTGTACGTACTGCCAATCGCCATGACTATGCATTAGATCCAGCCGGTGTCACAGATTTAGATGAATTAAAAAGACTTGGGTATGATGTGATTGCAATCGGTAAGATTAGTGATATTTTTAATCATCGTGGTATTACAAAAAGTATTAAAACACAAGATAATTTAGATGGTATTCATAAAATTATCGATACGATGCATACTAATTTTCATGGATTATGTTTTGCTAATTTAAATGACTTTGATTCAAAATACGGACATCGTCGTAATGTAGAAGGGTATGCCAATGCATTAAAGGAATTAGATCAATATATCCCTGAAATGTTACAATCACTTCGAGAAGATGATTTATTTATACTGACTGCTGACCATGGAAATGATCCTACATGGACAGGTACAGACCATACAAGAGAAAATGTTCCACTTTTCATTTATAGTAAAAAACTTTCTAAAACAGGACGAATTCCAACACGTAAAACATTTGCCGATTTAGGAGAAACGATTATCGATAATTTCCAAGGTATTAAAAAAGAAGTAGGGACGAGTTTTTTAGATGACATTACAAGAAAAGATTAATACATTTATTGAACAAAACCAAGATCCTGCTTATCAAATATTTACGAAAAAGATTGTTACTTCAAAATATCCAATGATTGGGATTCGTTCTCCTCTTTTAAAAGCATTTGCAAAAGAACTTACAAAAGAAAATCCAAAATGGTATGAGAGTTATTGTCCTTATAAAAATTTTGAAACAGTTGCTTTATATGCATATTCACTTGGTTTTTTAAAGGGGCCTTTTATTGAGTTAGAACAAGAAATAGAAAAATTTCTTCCGCTCATTGATAATTGGGCAATTAATGATTATGCTTGTGCAAATCTCAAACAATTTCGAAAATTCCAAACAGAAGGTTTTTCATTTATTTTGAAATGTTTAGAGAAAAAAGAACCATATACAATTCGTTTTGGACTAGTATTATTATTAGATTATTATGTGAATGATTCTTATATTGACCAAGTATTACAGTTGTGTCAGCATAATTATATAGATCATTATTATGTTTCTATGGCCCATAGTTGGTTAATTTCGATCTGTTATATCAAATACCCAGAAAAGACAAAAAACTTCTTAAAACAAGCTAAAATAAGACCATGGGTATATCGCAAAGCAATCTCAAAAATATGTGACTCTAAAAGAGTCAGTAAAGAAGAAAAAGATAAGTTAAAACAAATGAAAAAAGAGCTTCTCGTCTAATTGAGAAGCTTTTTTCATACATTATAATAGGTGAGTGAGCATGGGACAATCTACTTTTGCATTTTTACTATCTACATTAGCTGGACTTTCTACTTTATTAGGAACGATTTTTATTATATTTCAACCAAAAAATAAAGAAAGTATCTTAATTACTTCCCTTAGTTTTGCAGCTGGTGTGATGTTAACTGTTTCCATTTCTGATTTACTTCCATCAAGTATTGCAAGTCTTAGCCAAACATTTTATATAATTCCAAGTATGATTATATGTATGATAGGATTTGTAATAGGAGTAATTACATCTATGACAATCGATGATAAATTACCAGATCAACAAAATCATTTAAAAAGAGTAGGGATCATTTCAATGTTTGTCATTATATTACATAACATTCCAGAAGGAATTGCCACATTTTTAACATCCAATACCAATACAAGTCTTGGAATTACACTTACCATTGCAATTGCACTTCATAATATTCCTGAGGGAATATCCATTTCTGTTCCTATTTACTATGCGACCAAAAGTCGTTTTCAAGCATTTATCTATACACTGATATCTGGTTTATCAGAACCATTTGGAGCAATTCTAGCAGCATTGTTTTTAAGTCATTGGATTTCATCAACAATGATGGGACTGTTATATGCATTTATTGCTGGTATTATGACCCATATTGCACTCTATGAGTTATTACCAACATCATGGAACTACCATCAATTTAAGAAAACAATCTGGGCATTTCTTATCGGTATTCTTATTATGATAATCAGTCATCACTTTTTATAAAAAAAAGAATACAAATGTATTCCTTATATCAAGCGAAACGAATCAGATTCGTCATCATCAAAGCCGATGCTTGATTCATTTACAGCTTCATTAGACTTGTTCATTTTATTATTTGCTTTGTTGTTCTTATTCATCTTGTTGTTTGCTTTTTGATTTTTTGAACAGTTATTTTCAGCTTTTTGATTTTTCTTACTCATTTTCATCACCCATTACTAGTATGAACCAAGTAAGAAGAAGTATTCAAAATGTGCAACTTTTTTTATGTGAAATAATGGTATTAAATTGACAATATTTTCCATTTTTTGATACAATAAATACAATTGAAGAGTAGGGAAGTAGTATATTAACAATTTTGTTTTTGCATACTACTTCTTTATTTTTGGAGTAGAGGAGTGGTGATATAAATGAATTCAAATATCAATCGAGATAATAAAAAGATTTCACTAGGTAATTTAATTGCAATCTTTGGAATTGTGATCACATTGTTTACAACAGGAATTCATTTAATTTATTCTTTTTATCAAAATGGTAGAATGTTATACTATCAAATTCCATATTTTAAAATGATTCAAAACGATAGTGGAACATGGTTTTTTATCAATATTCTCTTTATTTTGTTATGGTTCTTAATTCCATTTTATTTGATAAGAAAACAATATTTACAAAAGAGAAAATTAAAAAAAGCATTTACGAATTTAAATTTTTTTTGGTCACTAGAGATTATCTTGTTAGTTTATTTAAATTTTATTTATTTGTACACGGATAATCTATCTATATTTCAAATGATAATAAACAATATTGTTCTTATTTTGATGCAAGTAATTACTTATTTGTTTTGTAAGTATTTATTATTTGAAGATATCATAAAAAGTGAAAGGAAACAGAACCAATTAGAGTATTTCATCGAACACAATGATAGCATAGTTACAGTTTTGGTATCGACATTATTAATTGTGTTTATTGTTTTATTTGCTGTGACACTCTACGGTTATCTGTTAGAAAAATATACCACAGAATATTACACAACACAAGATCGTGGAGTCAATCAAATTGTAGTACAAACAAGTGATCATAAGGCAATTATGTTTGAATATATGACTAATAATGATATATTTACCATTCATACATCCAAATTTACGATAACTGATATACAAGATATAACACTTACAAAACAAAAGTGGCATAAAAAAATTATTTATAATGATAAGGAGTAGGGATACCTCTTTCTTTTTAATTTATATATGCTCTTTTTGCAAAATATAGAAGTTAACATAATATATATTATGATAAGTTAAATATATTTCGTTTTTTTAATATATTAGTATGAAAATAAGATGATTTATAAAGAAAAAATAAATATTGTTTTCTCATTTATGATAATTACCACTATGATTTATATTATATAAATGAAACATAAAATGATATCATTCATGTATAAATTAAATTTTTATATTTATGATATATAATGAATAATAATTACTATATTATTATTCATACTTAAGATCAATTATTTGAACTTAAGATGGATAATTATATATCTTTTGATTTCTCGATTGAAATTACAACGCGATACAAATTTAAATTCTCCCCTCTTTTTATAAAAATATAAATAGGGGAAGTGGATTAAAAATATTAATATAATCGTATATAAATATACATCAAAGATTTATTATAAAATGAATTAAAATAAAACAAATCTGACTTATATATATTTCATTTAAAAGATAATTAAAATATAATCATTATATTTAGTATTATCTAGTATATATAAAAACATCTAAATTATACAATTTCTAATATAAATAATTATTAAAAAAGAAGAGGTGAAATCATATCCTCTCCCCTTCTCTACTAATCACATACTTTTCGAGATTGAATTTCAGCGATTTTTTCAAATACTTCTGAAGCATTTTTCTCGTTTATTTCTGTATATCCTAGTTCTTTTAAAGCTTGTACTTTAATGGTATTTAATTCTAATGTACGACTTAATTTTTCTTCCATACGATGTTCTATTTGGTTTACAAAACGACGATGAGATTCGGCAATTTTTGATTTGGATGCACCACCATTATGATATAGTGTCATGGCAGAGAACATGATACTTTCAAATGTAAATTGTTCTTCTTCATCAAACACAAATTCTAATGGTTTACTAAATCCCATTGATTTTGAAATATAAGCTAATATATATTTTAACTCACGAGAAGATTCCATTGCTTGCATGAAATGATACAAATATTGATATGTATGATAACTTTCTAGGCTTTTATCATCATCTAAGTTTTCTTTCATTAAATCGATGATATTATGCATAAGTTCTGCTTGTTTTTTTCCTAAACCATGATAGATATTGGTACGTTCGTTATGTTCTGAACTATTTGCCTCACATAAACTATTTAAACGATTTTCTACACTCATAATATAATCTGTATCAATCTTTAAATCTTTGATTTCTTCCACAGATTTTACACCTAATAAGTTTAATAATAATACTTTCTTATCTTTTGGCCATTTATTAATATCATCCAATTCTAAATAGTTGTACACCATTTGTCTAGATACACCTAAAAACTTTGCTAATTTTACTTTGGAAATTCCTAATTCATGTAATATGTCATTTAACATTTGCATAACTCCCTGCGACCTCCTATTATCATTTTATCACTTCATAGTCAAATGTCAAGTGTAAAGTAAAAGTACAACTCATGTTAAATATATGATTTATAAATACCAGAGTTTTTCTCCATTTTTTTGTACTTCTTTAATAATTCCACCGCCAAGACATTGTTCTCCTAAATAAAAGACACAAGCTTGTCCAGGTGTAACAGATTTCACACCTTGTGGATAGTGCACTTTAATATTGCCATTATCTAGGTATTCTAATGTTACTTCATTATCTGGTTGACGATAACGGAACTTTGCTGTACATGTTGTTGGTCTTTTATCTGTATTGAAATTGATTTGATCTACAATACATGCATCACTGATTAAATATTCATTATCTCCATAAGAAATATATAAAATATTTTTATTTAAATCTTTTCCAACGACAAACATTCTTTCTTTAGAACCACCGATATTTAACCCACGACGTTGTCCAATTGTATAATACATTAATCCAATGTGTTCCCCTACTTTTTCTTTCGTTTTAATATCTAAAATATCACCAGGTTGATTTGGTAAATAATTTTCTAAAAACTTTGTAAAATTTCTCTCGCCAATAAAACAAATTCCAGTAGAATCTTTCTTTTGCGCTGTGACTAAACCGTATTCTTCAGCAATTTTACGAACTTCTGTCTTATTTAATTCACCAATTGGAAATAAGACATTTTTTAACTGTTCTTTTGATAATTGACTTAAGAAATATGTTTGATCTTTGTTATTGTCAATTCCACGATATAATTCACCATTTACAATTCTAGCATAATGTCCTGTTGCGATATAATCCGCATTTAGTTTTTCGGCTTCTTTGACAAACATGTCAAATTTAATATATTTATTGCACATAATATCTGGATTTGGTGTTCTACCTTGTTTTAATTCATCCAAAAAATAAGTAAATACATAATCCCAATATTCTTTTACAAAATCGACACGATGCAATGGAATATCTAGTTTTTCACATACTTTTAAAGCATCGTTATAATCTTGTTCTTGAGGGCAAATTGGTTCATCTAAATTAGGATTCCCTAAAAAGTCATTGTTGATAGAACTATCCCAATTTCTCATAAAAAGTCCAATGACTTCATAACCCTGTTTTTTTAACAAAATTGCGGCAACACTACTATCTACTCCACCGCTCATCCCGATTACGACACGTTTCATACTTCTCCCTCATTTCTTCGTTTATTATACTATAAAAGACATTATAATACAATGTCTTAAGAAAGTACCATACGAAATAAAAATGGCATGAGATAAATTTCTAATAAAGCAGTAATAATAAGAATTACAACTGTAAATACAAGTACAAATAAATAACGATTCACAATTTTAGAAAAATCTACTGTTTTCTTCTTGATGAGAGCTTGAAATAAAGTAATGGATAGACTCATTGAAAACATGATAAAAAAAGTAAAGACAAGTAAATTAATCACTTGATGAGGAAATACATAAATGAAACTGTATAATAGACCTTTCATATGATAGATTTTAATCAAAGAAGCGATCGTAAAACCTAATGTAAATGCTTTCATAAAAAACAATACAATCATTAATGGTGCTCCAATGACAGAAATACCTAGTATCCATATCGCTATAGCAAAAGAAATATTTGCACCAAATGTTTGAAAAAATGCTTGAATTGGTTGTAACTGATTCTGTTTGGTCATAGTAAAAAATGATTCTAATGAAGTTTTGATTTCATTCAAATCATTCTGTCCTAACTTTGTGGCAAAAAAAGAGCCAAATAATACTGCCATAAATAATAGTGTGAATAGAAAAACTAACATGCGTTTATTTGTATGAATTTTTGTAAAAGTCTTGTCCCATATCTTTTTCATAAGCCACCTCTATTTAAAAATATGAAACAAGAATTTTTTTATTCCATTTTTTTAGAGTTAATAGTATAATGGAACAAGAGGTGGAACATGAAAGCGAATACGAAAAAGAAAAAACATAGAATTAATGGGAATCAAATTATTGCCATCATTTTATTAATTGGTATGATTGTAATGTTTATTGCATCATGTTTGATTTATTTTTAAAAAACAGGTTTCTTTCTAAGAATACCTGTTTTATTTTTTCTTTACTTTTACTGGTTGTTTACAATTGTATAATATATTTTGGTAGGCTTGTTTTTCATCTTCTACTTCATTGTCAAGAGAATAAATGGTTACTCTACCATCACGAAAACAAGTAATGGCTTTATCGACAAAACTTCCATCTAAGTTAATGATTCCTGAGATATAATTTGCTTCCGTATTACGATGATCTGTTTTTAAATATGTTTTAAACTGAGCTGTACAATATTCTGGATGATGTGAATTATAAATTTCAAAAGAATGGATCATACTAAAAATAGGAGTTAAAATTTTTCCAGATGGAAGATGGTATAAAAATTCTCCTTCTTTGACAATACCAACTACAACATCTTCGATATTAGGAATTTTACGATATCCTTTTTCCTCAAGTGAAGATAATGAACCGATAATCTCTGCATTTTGAACATCGTATACATAGGCTTGTTGCTGAGATGAAATCGCATATAAATGCCCTACTAAATGAGAAATATGACAATCTTTTAATCTATCTAATTGCTGATTATCATGACCAATCACTTCATTTCGTTTTGTATCGTAATAATAACGGCTACCATCTAACAGATAAAGTCTAGCAATATCATCTTGAATTGGCTTTATTTTACGAAATAATTTTGTTTGGTATGGAATTTTCTTATCTGAAAAAACAATTGCTTCAGGGCTTTGATAATAGTCTTTTATTTCTTCTTTTTGAAAACGTTTTCCTATTTTTCCTAAAACAGTATGATAACATGCATCATATAAATAGCGATTTCCATCTAGACATAAAATTTCATAATAAGGTTCTATTAACTTCTCTATTTGAAAACATTGTTGATATGTATATATCTTATGCTTTTTTTCAATAAAAATTGGGCTTGTAAATTCAATATATGGTATCTTTAATGTGCTGTTGTCTGTCGTTTTTACTACCTGTACTTTTTGTTTCACAAATTCCTCTGGAGACAATTCTATTATTTTCTCTTCCATCTTGTATCACCTTTCATATATGTGTCAATATTATACATGTTTTGATAGTACTTTTCAAGAAAAGAATTGACTGAAATTCGACATTTTTATATAATGATTAAAGCGGAGTTGATAGTTTGAAAAATAAAAATAGAAATTATTGCATGACAAAAAGAATTTTAGTTCACCAAATTTTAAAAATTTGGAGAAAATAAAAAATAAGTTCTTTGAAAATAGTTTAATTATTTGCTGGATTA
>CALVQD010000010.1 GCA_944355255.1 uncultured Bacilli bacterium | reverse complement strand
TAGTGAAAAGTTTTTCAAAACGCGACCTCTTATTTCGTAAAAGGTTGTATTTAACTGGGAAAAGGTATGTAGTTGCTTTTAACCATACAAATAATTATAATAACTCCTTGATAGTGCTTATGCTGTTTGAAAGGAGTTATTATTATGCATCTTACTAAAGATGACAGATATACAATCGAAAACAATTTAAACAATCATGTTTCATTAAAACAAATTTCAAAAAATGTTCATAAACATCCCTCTTCTATTTCTAGAGAAATAAGAAATCACTATATCACCAAACATACTGGTTCTGTGGGCAGACGATTTAATAATTGCTTATACAGAAAAATTTGTCCTAATAGAGGGAAAAATTGTAATATCAAAAACTGTGTTGATTTTGTAGAAGAAAAATGTTCTTTACTTAACCATTCTCCTTATGTTTGTAATGGTTGTAAAAGAAGAAGTCAATGTACTCTTTCTAAAAGATTTTATGATGCAAATTATGCACAAGAAGAATATGAAGATAATTTAAAAGAGTCTCGTTGTGGCATCGTTATTACTCAAGAAGAAGTGGAACATTTAAATGACATTTTAACTCCACTTATAAAAGAAAATGGTCAATCAATTCATCATGCTGTGATAAATAACAGAAATAAGATTATGTTTTCAGAAAAGAAAATATATAAACTAATTGATTTAGGACTTTTAGAAGTTAGAAATATAGACTTACCTAGAAAGGTTAGATTTAGACAACGAACAAAGAAAGCTAAGGTGTATAAAATCGATAAAAATTGTTTAGAAAATAGAACTTATGAAGATTTTTTTAAATATATAGAACAAAACCCTGATACTCCAATTGTTGAAATGGACTCCGTAGAAGGCAGAAAAGGAGGAAAAGTTTTACTTACTCTTCATTTTGTAAACTGTTTATTTATGCTAGCTTTTATAAGAGAATATAATGATGCTCAATCAGTTGTTGATATTTTTAATTATCTTCAAAATATATTAGGCATAAATAAATTTAAAGAATTATTTATACTCATATTAACAGACAATGGTAGTGAGTTTTCCAATCCTACTGAAATAGAAGTTGATCTTAATACTGGTGAAAAAAGAACACAAATATTTTATTGTCATCCTTCAAGTCCTTATGAAAAAGGATCTTGTGAAGTTAATCATGAATTGTTAAGAAGAATTCTTCCCAAAGGAACATCTTTTGATAATTTAACTCAAGAAGATATAGATTTAATTATGTCACACATCAATTCTTACAAAAGAAAAAAACTGAACAATGTATCCCCATACAAAATGTTCAGTACTATCTACGGTAAAAATACCTTAGATAAGTTGAATATTAGAAAAATTAATTCTAACAATATTAATTTAACCTCTAATATCTTAAAATAAAATCGACATTCATAAGCACTATCATTCATAATACTACAAAAAGGTTGCGTTTTGAATTTCAAAAAAATTTCTAAAAATGCATTCTCTTTTCGTCATGCAATAAATAATACTTACAAGTCATATTTTATGCACAAAACCATGCTTTGTCAAGGACAAAACGTTCATTTTACCCTTGACAGAGATAAAAGTGATACAATTTAAAACCAAATAAAGTTCAGTTTTATTTGTTATCAACATTAGATCATATTTAAAATTGCATTTAACTTTTCAAAGTTGCGTTTACTTTTTCATCTCAGCTTTTATTTAACTTATTATGCATATTCTATTTTTATTTGTTTTTTCTTTAGTACTAAAAAAATTATCTTTTATATTTTGAATTTTTATTATTGTTTTATTTAAACACTTAATAGTTTTAGTTTTAGAATTTCTTCTTTTAATATCAACCAAAACTAACAATTACCTTCTAATTATCTTCAACAGTTTTGTAAATCAGAAATATTTAATAATTTTGTAAGTCAATTCAATATGTATATATTTTATTAAGCATTACCATAAACTCTGAATATGCTAATACGGGCTTGCGGTATGACTTTGTAATAAAGCATCAACATTTTCAGTTATTACTGTACAATAAGCTCATATTTACGAACTGTTGTTTATAAAGTAAATAAAAATTAGCAGAATATTCATGTCGAAAAGGTTTATCTATCCCTCACTCTGTTCTTCTATTTAATATACTATCTAAAATATCTAGCATTCCAAGTGATAATTGTGTATTTATTAAAATATAATCATTATTCTCTTTAATATCTTTAATTCCATTTTTAAAAGTGCTTCTCTATTCATTGCTACAACTAATGACATTTCTAATTCAGATAATCCTATATCTCTAGTCACAAATCAAAACTTTCATGATACTTTTTAATCCAATCATTTAAATTTATTGCTTTGCCACAAAAAGTATTCATAAATAAATCTATAATAAATAACTTGATTTTCTCATCATTCCACCTCATATAAGTTATTAAATTACTCTATGTATTAACATCAATGAAAAGAACTTTTTTCCATGATTTGCAATAAAAATCACTTTGCATTCGGATATTTTTTCATTCTGATTTCTTTTAATTTCCTATTCAATGATGTCATGTACAAAAGAAGAACTAGTACTTTAATACTAACTCTACATTATTTTTCACAAAAAAAGAGATAATTTTTATTATTTCTTTTTTATCATTTTGCACCTTCTTTTTTTAAAATAACTACTACAGTTTTTATTACACATTTCATATCTAACAAAATACTACAATTTTTGACATAGTAATATTCTAATTCTAATCTTTTTTCATAAGTTGTTGCACTTCTACCATTACATGCCCACCAACCAGTAATACCTGGTCTAATTCTTTCATATAGTTCATGATTACCATGATGTGCATCTAATTCTCCTCTTACTAGAGGTCTAGGTCCTATTAAAGACATATCTCCCTTTAATACATTAATAAACTGTGGAATTTCATCTAAGGAAGTCTTTCTAAGAAAATTACCCATTTTAGTAATTCTAGGATCTTTTGAAAGTTTTTGATTTAAATCCCACTCTTTTTTATATTTTTCTTGTTTTAGTAATTCTTTTAAAACTTGTTCTGCATTAGGTACCATTGTTCTAAATTTATATAATGCGAATTCTTTACCATTTTTACCAATTCTAATTTGACGAAACAAAATTGCTTGGAAATCACCATGTAGCATATAAGAAATTTTTACTACAATAGCAATTGGTATAAAACAAATAACTCCTACTAATGATATAACAATATCAACGATTCTTTTTAATATAAAATAAACTTTTTGTCCCATAGAAAAGGCGCATATTTCTTCAGCTAAAATACTATCCATATTATCTCCTCATTATCTTTTCTTTCTCACATACATGATATCTAATACTACTCCTATCAATGCACATACTGTAATTATTATATATTTGTAATAATTATTGTTTACTTTTACAGGTTCTACTTCTTGTTTTACTGCTTCATTTTTTTCTCTTTTAACATAAACTTTATATTCTTTACTAGTTCCATCACTGCTTGTTACTTTTATGACAATAGTATTATCTCCTTCTTTTAAATGTTGATCGCTAATCTCTACTTTGTCATTAGGATTGATAGCAGTCGCATTCAAGTCTAACATTTCTACATCATGTTTTACATTCACATGATACTCAAATGTATTTTTATCAAAAGAAAGAGCCACAATATTAGAAGTAATTGCATTTAATAAAGCAACTTCTTTTGTTTCAACCACTTGAACAGGGATTGTTTTATCTGTATCCTCTATCATTTGTTCTTTACTATTATATAAATTGATTTTACTAATCATAATATTTGCATTCTGCATCAACTGATTACTATCTACATAAATTGTTAATATAGTATCTCCATTTTTTAATGGTGTATTAGCTTCAAAATTTACTTTACTTTTATTGACACTAACATCAACTATTTCATTTCCAGTAATTTCGCTTAATAATAAATTTCTTTGTGAAGAATAAATTGTAAAACTCCCACTTATAATTTCATCTTCACCTTGGTAAACCATAGTTAATACACCTTGATCTGTACTTAATAATTGTAACTGGCTTTCTTTTAATGTAAGTTCTTCTCCTGATACTACCATTGGAATAAAACATAAAATAAAAAATAAACAATAGATTCCCTTTTTCATAGTAAACTCCGTTCCCCTTTTATCCATTATATTATATCAATTTATTCTTTTAAAATCAACTAACATAATGTAAATCTGTAAATCACTTTTTATTATTTTAACGTGAAAATATAACTTCTAAATATTTAACAAATTTATTAAAATAAAAACTCAAACTATTTCCAGTTTGAGTTCTCTTTTTCTTCTATTATTGTTGCCATTTTACACAAACACCATATGATAAAAAGTATTAGAAATAAAATGATAAATAAAATAACTTTCATACTATCACCTATTTATAATATACTTCATTATTTAGAAATTTACTCTTAATCTGACTATTTTTATTTTTATTTTAATAAATCAAATGGAAGCGTTACTATGATAGATATCAATACGGCACATAATAATTCTTTCAATGTTAATGGTGTTGTACCAACAATTTTTTGTAAGAATGGAATATAGATAATGAATAATAACATAGTGATAATAACAAAGTTAATAAAAGCAATTACTTTATCTTTTAAATCAATAATCATATTTTTTAGTGCAAATTCATTAGATTGTAATACATAAACTACAAAAATATTAGATAATACTAAAACAGTAAATGAAAATGTTACAGAAAAAACTGGATCCATTTCATTTTGAATCAAATGATAATAGCTTCCAAAAAATCCTATAAAAATAGCAACTCCTTGTAATATACATTTTACTACTACTGAAGAGCTAATAATCGGGTCATTTATTTTTCTAGGTTTTTCTTTCATTACATTATTATCTGGGGTTAAACGTTCAAAAATAATAGAAGCAGTAGGATCAATAATTAATTCTAATAATACAATATGAATTGGTAATAAAAATACTGGTAAATGAAGAAGCGAGACAAAAAGACACGCTAATGCTATTGGCATATGAATTACCAATATATAAGAGATTGCTTTTTTGATATTACTATAAATCACTCTACCATTTTTAATTGCATCAACAATCGTATTAAAATGATCATCCATTAAAATCATATCTGATGCTTCTTTAGAAACATTGGTTCCTCTTTTTCCCATTGCGATTCCTATTGATGAAAGTTTTAACGCTGGTGCATCATTTACTCCATCTCCCGTCATGGCTACAACTTCTTGATGTTTTTGTAATGCTTTTACAATTCTCATTTTATGATTTGGATAAACTCTGGCAAAAATATTTGTTTCCTTAACTTTTTTTTCTAATTCTTCATCACTCATTTTTTCTAATTCTTCTCCTGTGATGACCTTAGTATGTTGTTTTAAACCAATTTGTGAAGCAATTCCTTTCGCTGTATCTCCATTATCTCCAGTAATCATAATGACTCTAACACCGGCTTCATAACATGACTGAATAGATTCCTTTACGCCATGACGAGGAGGATCAACTAAAGCAATCAGACCAACAAATGATAATGTATTTTCTTTTAAGGTTTCTGGAATCTGTTCCATATGATCATTTTTAGCAAGCGCTAAAACACGATATCCTTTTTTAGAATATTCCATAGCTTGTTTTACAATTTCATCATGTTCTATTTGCTTTAAATGGCAAAGAGGTAACACATTTTCATATGCCCCTTTCACACATAATATTTTATTCTGTTCTAACTGCCATACTTGCCCCATCATCTTATCTTCATGATTAAATATATATTCATGAAGACATGTGTGACGATATAATTCTTTTGATATTTGATGTGTAAAGCAAGCGTCTTGAATTGCTATTTCCATAGAATCATAAGGATTTTTAGAGCAAGCAAGTAATGCTACCCTATAAAAATCATCATCTTTGATAAAACAATTTTCAACTTGCATCTTGTTTTCTGTTAATGTTCCTGTTTTATCCGTACATAGTACAGTTACAGCACCTAAAGTTTCTACAGCCTTCATATTTTTTGTTAATGCATTTTTCTTAGCCAGTTGCCATGCCCCCATTGCTAAAAATACAGTTAAAACAACTGGTATTTCCTCTGGAATACTAGACATAGCTACAGTAATTGCAGGAAGTATGGATTGTATCAATCTCTCATTGAATTGTAAATCTGAATGCACCATAAAATTGACAATCAATACAAAAATAAAAAAGATAAAACTAATTATAGTACAAACAATCACTAATTTTTTAATTTGCTTTTCTAATGGTGTTTTTTCTTTAAAAATTGAGTTCAAAGCTTTTCCAATTTTACCATATTCTGTTTGACTCCCTATAGCTACAACTTTCATGAAATTAGAACCATTTGCTACATCTGTACCAGCATAACACATATTCCACTTAAAATGATTTTCATTATCTTCTTGTATTTTTTTATAAACAACTTCTGATTCTCCAGTTAAAATAGATTCGTTCATTCCTAACCCTTGACATTCAAGTAAAATACCATCTGCAGATACTTTATCCCCTTCTTCTAAAAGAATAATATCTCCCATTACAATATCTTTACTATCAATTTCTTGTATTTTCCCATCTCTTAATACTTTCACATTAAGAGCTGATAATGTATTTAAAGCCTCTAATGCCTTATCTGTTTTTTGCTCTTGAAAAATTCAATTCCACTAATAAAAAAAATAAAGCAAAGCATAATGATACCATCACCTACTTCACCTAATATAAAATAAATACTAGCAGTAATTAATAATAACAAAAATATAGGCTCTTTGAAAACATTTAATACTTTAGAAAAAAGACTTTCTTTTTTCATCATATTCATTCCATATTTTGCTCTTGATTCCAATACTTCTTTTGATGATAATCCTTGATACTGATTGATAACTACACCTCTATTATATATCCATTATATTCTCTAAAAAATATAAATGTCAACACAAAAAAAGAAGACTACTTACGTCTTACTTTTTCATTTTCTTCAATATATTCAATCATTTCTTCATTGATATCTTTATCTGTAATTTGATAATGATGATATAGTTGACTAGCTCCCCATAATGCTCCTACACCAGTCATCAACTTAAGCCATACATTAGGAAACACTGCACATGCCACCATAGAGCCAGCTGTTAAAACAAATATTCGATTTCCTCTTTTATTTCCTTTATAATGATTTGCGATTAAATCATTACTATATACTTCAATATTACCCTTTTTAGTTTGAATTGTTTGTTTAGAAAATTGTTTCAACTTAGAAAATGATTCTTTTACTTTATCCAATTTTGTTTGTTCCTCTAATTCAATCATTTCTTCAATATCATTGTTTTGATATGCTTGACTCATTTGTTGTTTTACGTCTTCTATATTAGTTTGTGGTAAAGAAACTTTTTCCTCTTCTTTGTTTACTTCTGTATCAATATTTAATTTTTTTAAATATTCTTCTTTAGAAATATTACTTTTAAATTCCATATTTCTTCCCCCTTTAGTTGCGGTTTATACTATCATAAAATAAAATACCTGTCAAATATCATCATATTTCGCATATAGTTTGTTAAGGAGGTTTAAAATGAAAAAAAGAAATTCTTATTTTTTCCCTATTATACTATTTATTTCTATTATCATAGGTTGTATTTTAGGAATTATTTTAGGAGATAAAGCAAGTGTCATCAAACCATTTGGGGAGATATTTTTAAATTTAATGTATACGATTGTTGTTCCTCTTGTTTTCTTTACAATTAGTAGTAGTGTGGCAAATATGGTAGATATGAGAAGATTAGGAAGAATTTTAAAATATGTATTTTTTGTTTTCTTTGCAACAAGTGCAGTTGCGGCAGTTCTAATGGTTGTTGTACTTTTATTTATCGATCCCGTTGGTAATGGTAAGATCGCAATGGATGCCAGTGAAGTCGTACAAAATGCAGATATTGGAAAACAAATTGTCGAAGCAATTACTGTAAGTGATTTCTCACAAATTATGTCTCGTGAACATATGCTGCCACTGATTATTTTCTCATGTCTTTTTGGAATTGGTACGAGTATTATTGGAAAACAAGGTGAATGTATTGCCAAAGGACTAGATGCTTTATCTAAAATTATGATGAAAATTGTAACAATCATCATGTATTATGCTCCAATTGGTTTAATGGCTTATTTTGCAAGTTTAATTGGAGAATTTGGACCGAACCTAATTGGTAGTTATGCAAAGAGTATGTTAATTTATTATCTATTATGTGTAGTTTACTTTGTTGTATTTTATACCTTATATGCATATTTGGCAGGTGGAAAAAAAGGACTTCGACTTTTTTATAAACATCAATTTCCAATTACAATTACATCCCTTGCAACTCAAAGTTCTCTAGCCAGTCTTCCAACAAATTTAGAACAAACAGAAAAAATGAAAGTTCCAAAAGATATTCGTGAAGTCACTCTTCCAATAGGTGCAACCATGCATATGGAAGGAAGTGCCATGGCAGCAATATTAAAAATTGTATTTCTATTTAGTATTTTTGGAAAACCATTCAATGATATTTTTACAATTGGAACGGCAATATTAATCGCTGTCCTAAGTGCAGTTGTTATGAGTGGTATTCCAGGTGGTGGATTGATTGGAGAAATGTTAATCGTCAGTCTTTATGGATTCCCACCAGAAGCATTCGCAATTATTGCGACAATTGGATGGTTAGTAGATCCCCCAGCAACATGTTTAAATGTGACTGGAGATAGTGTCAGTGCCATGCTTACTACAAGATTAGTCGAAGGAAAAAATTGGTTAAAAAAGAAAGAAAAGCCAAAAATATCATACTAAAAGAAAGTGAAAAAATCACTTTCTTTTTCTATGCTTGTGGTCCTAATTGATTTGAATTATTTTGTTGAGTTAGATTATTCTGCTGATTTAAATTATTCTGTTGATTTAAGTTATTTTGTTGATTAGTTTGTGATGGAACGCCTAAGTCAAAAACAGAAGTTCCTACTGGATTAGAAGCATTATCGTTTGACATCATAGAACCTGAATTTACAGTAGTATTCATCTTCTCTGTTTCCATTGGCATCGTTCCTAAAGGAGATGCAGTAGGCGGTACCACATTTTGTTCTTGATTCATTTGTGCTTGAGCCATAGGTGATGTTAAATTCGGATTTGATACAAATGTTGTACTTGTTTCTGTTCCATTTACAGGATTAGACTGTTCTACAAATGTTGGTGTAACTGGAGTTAAAGGTACTTGTTCATTCAAATTTTGTTGAACGTTTCCCCCACTCATTCCTATATGTTCCTGCCCCATTGCAGGTATTCCATTCTGCAGTGGCATTTGATTATTTATCATTTCTGACGTTTGATTTGGCATTGGATTTGGCATTGAACTGGTTGTGGATGTAGATGCTATCTTAGTACCTCTATTTGAACGTTTCTTTTTATTCATAAAATAAAGCAATACAACTAAGATTACAACAATAATGATAAGAGCTATCACTCCAATTTCAAGATAGAACCAAATATTAGTAAACTCGAATTCAAAATAGAGGTTATCTCCATTCATTTCCAGCATATTCCATGTCAACGTCTTTCCATCTTCTGAAACACTTGTCGCGTTATGTTCAATTGCTTTATTTGGAAGTTCTACCACAATACTATAATCAAGCATCTCACTATACTGTGACAGATCTTGTCCAGCATATGAATCTTTTATCTCAACACGGTAACTATTCCCTGATTTTGAAAAAAGCTTCGGATTATTTAGGAAAGAACTTATTCCATCCTCTGAATCATTTAATTCTACAGGATTATCATCTGATGCTAACATATTATCAATATGATTAATTTTTTTAGAAATTGTATATCCTTTGATATCTGTTCCTTCTTCGTATTTTTCTACGGTATATCCTTCATTTTCTAATGATTGAATTCCCAAATTTTCTTCTAAATAATTCCATCTTTCTTCATCAGTATAACTCGAAGATGTACTATCATTCATACTTCCATATACATCAACTGTATAATCATAAGTGTTATCATAGGTACTAGCAGAAGCACCATCATAATAGTAAATATTATAATTATTATCACTGAAATAACTATCATCATAACTAATAGAGCTATCCTCTTCATTTGATGATATTGAATAATCAATAGCTTCATTATCCATCGCTATTAAAATTTTTAACTCTACTGACTTATCAGAATTAATTTTAATACCATACTGTTGTTTTATAGTACAACCAGTCAGCAAGAGCATACATAAAGTAAATACTAGTAATTTTTTTATGTTTTTCATAAATCACACTCCCTCTTTCTTCTTTACTCCTCTTCTTCCTCTCCTATGATATAATCATTATATCATATTCCATTGTAAGAACATAGGCTTTTTGGTTACATTGTGTAAATAAAAGTAAAGTAGTTGCCTACTTTACTTTTTTAGAATTATAATATAAATAAATCACAAATACCATTGCAATGATAATCACTCCACCAATAATTATATTTTGCCAGTCGATATCATTACTACTTGTATCTTCAGTTAACTCTTGACTTTCATAAGTCTCTTTTTCTTCTTCAGATACACCATCAATCACTTCTTGCACAATATCCGGAGCTTCTTCTGTTTCATATGATTCTAAAGCATTTCTAATATCTGTCTCTCTTGCTTCATCATATCCAGTAAATGATTGATCCCCTATTACTAAGAATGGAACTCCTTTACTAGAAGAACCTAATCTTTCTTTTACCTTTTCATGTAATTCTGCATTATCTGGATGTTCCCATACTTCGTATTCAATTACATGCATATATGGATATTCATCTTGAATTTCTCGCAAAAATGTTCTTTCTGCTGCACAAAATGAACATGTACTTCCAGAGAAAAGATAAACATTCACTGTTTCTGTTGCTTTTACACTTGTAATTCCAAATATACTACATATCATACATACGAATAACACACTGATTTTTCTCATACACTTCACCATTTTAATCTTTCTATTTCTTCTTTTAATACTTTCACAAACGTATCTATTTCTTCTTTTGTAGTAAGATGAGATAAACTAATCCGAATACTAGTCATTGCTCTTTCTTCACTACCTGTTACTGCTAATACCGCATCTGATTTTACCTCAGTTGCACATGCACTCTTTGTTGACACATAAATCTCGTGAGTTTCTAAAGCATGTAGCAAGGTTTCTGGTTTTATACCAATGATACTGATATTTACAATATGTGGAATTGATTTTTCTGTACTATTCAGCGATACTTGCTCTATTTTTTTCAAATGTTCTAATAAATATTGTTGGAGTGCAAGTACTTGTTCATAATGTCCTTGTTCTTGTTCTAAACTAATTCGTAATGCTTTTGCCAAACTTGCACATAGTGGTAATGGCGGAGTTCCACTACGGTACTTGGTCGTACTTTTTCCCCCATGAATGAGTGGTAATATATCAACTTTTTCATTTTTATATAATAATCCAATTCCTTTTAAACCATATATTTTATGTGCAGACATACTCATCATATCAACATGTTCCAATGAAAATGGAACTTTCCCAATATTCTGTGTCATATCGACATGAAAAAAACATTTTGGATATTGCTTTACAATTTTCGCAATTTCAGAGATTGGTTGTAAAATTCCTAATTCACTTGATACACTGGCAACTGTAACCAAAATTGTATCTTCTCTGATCATGTTTTTGAATGTTTCTAAATCAATAGTACCGTCTTTTAAAAGTGGAATATAATCCACCTCAAAGCCCAATGTTTTCAAGTAATTTAAAGGCTCTATCACTGAAGAGTGTTCTAACATTGTTGTAAGAATATGTTTTCCCCTATTTTGATATTTCAAACAAATTCCTTTAAGTGCAGTATTATTAGATTCACTGGCACCACTTGTATAGATAATTTCACTCGGTTTCACATGTAACAAATCAGCAATTTGCTTGGTTGCCATATCTAAGAAATGCTTACTTTCTACTCCTAATTTATGAAGTGAATTAGGATTTCCAGGATATTTTTTACAAACTCTTACAAATGTATCTAATACTTCATCAGATACTGGAGTTGTTGCTGAATAATCAAAGTACATAAATATCACCACAATTCTAATTTCTCTTTTCATTATATCATATTTTTTAAAACCTCAATATAAAAAGATGAAAATCACTTTTCATCTTCTCGTTTTCATATACTTTTTATGTTATAAACAAGTATTATTTATGATCATCAATAAATTTTTGTAATGATTCTTTTGGTTGAAAACCACTTGTTTGAGCAACTACTTGCCCATCTTTAAATAAAACCAAAGTTGGAACACTCATAATTCCATATTGACGTGCTAAATTCATAGATTCATCAATATCCACTTTTACGATATCAATACTATCACGATCACTTGCCATATCTTCTAAAACAGGGCCTAACATTTTACAAGGTCCACACCAAGTAGCAAAAAAATCAACTAATACAAGTCCTTGACTTGTCATATCTTGAAAATTACTTTCATTTGCGTGTTTTAACATTTTATTCACTCTCCTTATATTTATTTAATACACTTTCTACTCCATCAATTTTTAGTTTTCCATTATCTACTAATTCTTTTGCAGAGTCATAACGAATTACATTGTATTTTAAGAATAAGTCTAATGTTTCTTTATTGAGTTCATTTTTATTTGTCGTATCTTCGTATTCTTCTTTTAAATCTGCAAATTCATCCACTACATTTAAACTTTCTCTTACAACATTAGATAATCCTGGGGTATGATTTAATATTGTATTTCTGACACCGGATTCATTCATCATCGGAATTTGGAAAACTGGAAGTGATAAACAGTAAAGACCAATAAAAACCATAATATATGTTTCTATAAATCCTACTACCATTCCAAGTAGTTTCGATGGAATTCCTAAAATAACTGTAAACTTTAAAATCGTTTCTACAATTCCTGTCATACGAACAATAAAATGATAAATTGCTATTAAAATCACATATACAAGTAAGAAAGCGATTACTTCATAAATGAGTATATTTAAAACAGTAACACCTTCTAAACTTCCACTAAATGAGAAAAATGGAACAAATTTATATAGAATTGCCGATACAAAATCTTTTAATAAGTATGATAAGATCACCACAATAAAGAAACCTACAAAAGATACTGTTTGACGAATGACACCATTTTTAAAACCAATTACACCACCCATTAATAATAATAGTATTATGATAATATCTATAATATTCACTTTATCACCTCACTATTATTATATTACAAAGTCCATAAAAATAAAAGTTTGTTTTCCATGAATTTTATGTTAAAATGAATTTGGTGATACTATGACAATTACATTAAAGATTAGTGATAACACAAAAGAAAAAATGATTGAATATTTTCAAGATAAAAAACGTCCTAAAACACCTCCATATGCGGTATTTCAAGCAGATGAGGCAGATACTGTGGTAACACTTTACGAATCGGGAAAAGTTGTTTTTCAAGGAATTAGTGCTGATATTGATGCTGCTTTATGGAAGCAAATGGAACAAAATTTAAATCCTGGAAAAAAAGTAGAAGAAACCAATAGTGAAAATAAAAAAGATGATAAAAAGAAAGATGATTATGAAACACAAAAACTCGTTTCTAAATTATACGATAAAAGAACCATTGGAAGTGATGAAGTTGGAACCGGAGATTATTTTGGTCCTATTGTCGTAACAGCAAGCTATGTAACAAAGGAAGATATTCCCTACTTAGAAGAACTAGGTGTAAAAGATAGTAAAAAAATGAGCGATGAGAAAATATTAGAAATCGTTCCCAAAATCATTCAAAAAATCTCTTATACCAGTGTTGTTTTAAGTAACAAAGAATATAATGAGAAATACCAAGACGATATGAATATGAATAAAATGAAAGCATTTCTCCATAATCGAGTACTATACCAACAACTTCAAAAAGAAAAAAAAGATGGAATGGAAGTTGATGCAGTCATTGTCGATCAATTTGCCAACCCTTATGTATATTATCATTATCTAAAAGGATTAGAACATGTTGTTAGAAACATTACTTTCTTTACAAAGGCAGAAGATAAATTTCTAAGTGTAGCTTGTTCTTCTTTAATTAGTCGTTATATCTTTTTAAAAGAATTCCATAAATTAGAAACAGAACTCGATATGAAATTACCAAAAGGTGCTTCCAACTTAGTCGATGAAACGGCTTTAAAAATTATAGAACAATACGGTTTTGAAAAATTAAAAGAAGTCGCCAAACTAAATTTTAAAAATACTGAAAAAATAAAAGAACTTATGAAACATGCCTCATAAGTTTTCATTTGCTTTTTTCCTTCATTTGTGTATAATAAAATGCGTAAAAAATTATTATAAAGAATTTTCATAATAGCAAAAAGAAAAGGAGTATTTATGAGAAATTATCATATGAAAAGCATTATAAAACTATTACTTGCCGGAGGAATTACTTTATGCTCTGGTTGTCAATCAGAAAATACTTTTTTCGAAACTACTGTAGCAGATGATTGGTATAAAGATTATACATCGGATGATATTCATCGAATGGATTTTCAAATTTTAAATGAAAATCCGTTTTATGCAGGACAATCAAAGGAAGAGAAACTTTATTATTTGGAAAAACTCGCTCTAGAAAATCCTACATTATCTGAATTACAAAAGTATTGGATGTTAGATTTAAAAGATTTTATAGTGGAAATATTAGAAAAAAATCCTGAAGAAATATTTGAAGTATTAAATCAATTACAAGTAGAAAATGCGAATATTCATGTTGAATCTCTAAACGGTGCATATGCGAATCATTTCATTTTACTAGATAATACTCTGGGTGATAAAGAAGAAGCTGTTTTTAAACACGAACTAATTCATGCTCTTTCTAAAAAAATTTACGATCACAAAGAAGAATTACAATACTTCGAAGAAGGGCTTGCTAGTATTATTGGCAATGAATTTAGTGGAACACCCAATAATACTTATTTAAATACTGCCGCAATGATAAAGATATTAATCGAATTAGTTGGTGTAGAGCCATTTTACGATATGATGACAACTGGAAATATAAACTCTTTGAAAGATGCAATATATATGATTGATTCTAATTTTGATGTTTCCTCTCTACTCTCTTCTATTGATACAATCTATCAAAGAGAATCTAGAATTCACGATAACCGAGAGATTGTAGAAGAATACATTTCAAATATAGAATATTTATATCAATTAAAATATCATACTTCTATTTATGAAAATGATGCAATTGTGAATTACATTCAATTTTTAAATAAAGAAACTGTTTCTTATCAGGAAAACGATTGTTATGTTTGTCTAGATAATTGTTATTTTAATCAAAATGGATATCGTATCTTTGTATTTTATGACGAGAATTATCAATTAACTGGAGTACAATCATTAGAGAGTTGGAGAAATGGAAAAACATATACTTATTCTTAAAATGAAGCATGTATAAAAACCAAGGATCATTCTTGATCCTTGGTTTGTTTTTCTTCTACTAATTTCTCATATGCTTCACGAATGTGATAAATATTTTTCGGACTCATAAAGATAACAACAGCATTATCATATTTCATCAGTTTATCTACTTCTTCTAATGAAATATGTTCTCCATGTTCTAAGTTTTTAATAATTAAGTCACTTGTAATTCCCGGATAATCTTCAGGATTATCACGATCGTTTTTAATATCCATGACGTAAGCATAATCTGCTTGATTTAATGCTTTTACATAATCCTCATGAAATTCTTTTACTCTTGCATAAGTATATGGTTCAAATACTGCTACGATGGTTTTCTTTGGATATTTTTGACGAGCAGCTTTAATGGTTGCTCTCACTTCATTTGGATGATGTGCATAATCATCAATTGTTACAATATCTCCAATTGTTTTCTGTTGAAATCTTCTCTTTGCTCCTGTAAATGTTTTTAACTGTTTTGAAACTTCTTTGGCATCCATTCTTTCATAAGAACATACAGCAATCACTGCTAAAGCATCTAACAACATATGTTTTCCATAGAATGGCAAATCAAATGAACCATAATAATTTCCTTCTACAAATACTTCAAAACTCGTTCCATCTTCCGCATACTCTACATTCTTTGCAACAATATCATTATCATCATCTAAACCATAATAGAAAATTGGTGTATTCACTTCTAAAGAATGTGTATATGGATCATCACCACAAGCAATTACCATTTTTTCTGCTTTATTAGCATACTCTTGATATGCTAAAATGACATCATCAATATCTTTAAAATAATCTACATGATCGTAATCGATATTGGTAATAATCGCATATGTTGGAGTATATGCAAGAAAATGTCTTTTATATTCACAAGCTTCTAGAACAAAATATTTATTTTCTTTAGATGCATATCCGGTTCCATCACCAATTAAATAATTACAGCCACAAATTTCTGATAATGTATGTGCTAACATAGAAGATGTTGTTGTCTTACCATGACAACCAGCAACTGTAATAGTCTGAAACATTTTTGTCAATTTTCCTACCATCTCTTCATAAGCATACATTTTTACATTTAATTCTTCAGCACGTCTTACCTCTTCATTGTTTTCACTTGTAAAACTATTTCCACGGATCACAATATCATTTTCTTTGATATTATTCTTATCAAATGGCAAGGCATAAATTCCGATAGCATTTAAAGCATCATCCGTAAAACAATGTTCTAAAATATCACTACCTTTGACTTCATATCCCAAATTTTTCATAATTTGTGCAAGTGAAGCCATTCCTGTCCCCTTTATTCCAATAAAATGATACATATGATAACCTTCTTTCTAATAAATTATACTATATTTTCATGATCTATGACAATAAATTAATAATAAATGGTCCTAATATCATAAGTAAAATTAACGGTACGACAAATACAACAGAAATAATACTTACTTTATTTGGTATTTTATTAATTTCACCACGTATTTCTAAAATCTGTTTATCTCTTAAAAATTCGATTTGATGATACATCGTCTCTAAAATACTATTTCCAAATACACTTGTCTGTGTCATATTTAAAATAATATTATTTACTGTCTCACTTGGAATTCTTTTTTTCATATCTTCCAAAGCTTCAATTAAAGATTTTCCAAATTTCATTTCATATAATGCTTGTTTAAACTCTCTTGAAATTTCAGTATCTACATTTTCTACAGTAACTTCTAAAGAGTGTTCCAAGTCCCTTCCAGATTCTAACGTAAGTGTTAAAATTTCAAAGAAATATAATGCATCATGATCTAACTGCTTTACACGTTTTTTTAATGGTGCATCAATATAACTATAAGTAAATAGATAATAAAATAAAATTGTGAGAAAAGGTGCCAATAAATAACCATATTTAAAGAAGTATATAAGAAGTAAGAATACAACAATACTTGCAATCAATCTGACATTTAAAAAAGTATAAGTGTCCATTTTCTGAAAACTACCAAGCATATTCATTTTTTCTTGTACTTTACGAATATCTTTATCGCGATATATTTTAGAAATCATACCAGGATTTTTTTCTTTCGTTTTCATCTTATCACATCCTTACTCTCATAACTTTTCTAACAATATAAATATAAGCAATATAAAGAATTAACATAATAACAATTAAGATAATACCAAATACTGATGTAAATAATGGCACAAAGTATGTTGGATTAATAATTGATACAAAGGCAATAAATAGAAGTGGTACGATAATTAAGGCATACATAATCATACGAGAAGATCCTGTTAAAGAAGCCATTTCTAACTTTAACTTCTTCTTATTAAAGAGTGATTCTTCAATCGAAGAGAATACTTTGATAATATTTCCACCCGTTCTATTTAAAATAGATAATGAAGCTGTTAAATAAGAAACTTCTTCTAATTGAACACGATCTGAGAAACGATGGAATACGACATCAATGGATAAACCAAATGAAAGTTCCAATTCCATCTTTTTAAATTCTTCACTAATTGGTCCTGTTAATTCTGTAGTAACTAGATGAATGGCCTGAGTAATACTACGTCCTGATTTAAAGGCATTATTCATAATAATAATCGCCTGTAATAAGTCATTTTCAATACGACTACGATACCTTTTGTACTGATAAATAAACAATATATCAGGCATCATAAACCCAAATACGAGTGGAATAAATGCTTCATAAAGTGTAATAACCTGATATTGTAATGTTTTCGCAAATACGGCAATCAATAAAAATAAAATGGCAATGATCGCTTTACTTGCAACAAAATAAATTCCTTTTTTATATCTGTTTGTAATAGTACCAGCATATTTCTCATAACGAGTGGCAAATCTTTTTATAAATACTGATTTTTCCAATATATGAGAAACTTTCTGTACCAAAATGAAATATCGGTCTAATAATTTATCAAAGATTGATTTAGAATCATCTACTAATGGTTCCAGTGCATATTTGGCAATTCTTTTTTCAAGTTCCATCGTATGACGATACTGCATAATGACAAAAATGACAATCAATAGAACTGCAATAATACTTACTTGTGTCAATTGTAACTGATTACTCGTCGACTCCACTACATTAATCGTAATACTTTCTGTAGCTGTATTTCCGGCCTGATCAGTCACTGTATAAGTAAGTGTTTTGATTCCTAATGTTTCAAAATCAATACTATCGTAATTCGTTGTTACTTGATCAATCATATTTCCATCGTGATTATCTGTAACAACAATTCCCTCTAATGGTTTTAAAGTACTTCCCTGTTCCATGACCAAAGAACGTTCTCCTACATTAATACGAGGTTTTTCTTTGTCAATCACATAAGTCCCACTCTTTTTTACTTCCATTAAAGCCCCAGTAGCATCATAAGTATTTACTGTAATTTGATATTCTCCACTTTCCAATAAATAAATTGGAGCGTCAACTGCACCAGTTATCGTAATTGGACTTCCCGATACCCCATCTTTTGTAATTACATATTCATACCTTGCTACTGTACTAGCAGGGTGAAAAACAACCGATAAATCCTGATTGGTTGGTTTTTCTGTCTTTTCCATACTAAATGTCGATAAAGTAGGATTTCCATTCATTGTTATCACCCCTTTTTATTTTCCAAAAATATCAGTTAAATCATCAATTCCCGCTGCTTTTATTTTTTGATATACTTTCGGTTTATATTTTAATAATCTAAATTCTCCATCTACTTCTCCGTTATCTAATACTCCTGTTTGCTCAAATGTAAAAATTTGTTTTAACTGAATTTCATCATCTTTAAAACCTACTACTTCCGAAATATCTACTACTTTTCTCTTTCCATCCGCCATACGTGATATTTGAATGACAATATGAATTGCATTTTCAATATACTCACGAATCGCACGAATTGGAATTTCCATACCGGCCATTAAAATCATTGTTTCTAGACGATTTAACGCATCCATTGGTCCATTGGCATGCATCGTTGTCATACTTCCGGTATGACCTGTATTCATAGCTTGTAACATATCAAATGCTTCTTTTCCACGAACTTCTCCAACAATAATACGATCTGGTCTCATACGAAGAGAGTTAATTACCAAATCACGAATTGTAATTTCTCCACTTCCCTCATAGTTCACTAGTCTCGTTTCTAGAGAAATAACATGTTCCTGATGTAAACGTAACTCAGCAGCATCTTCAATCGTAATAATACGTTCTGCAGGATTGATAAAACTAGATAACACATTTAATAAAGATGTTTTACCACTACCAGTTCCACCACAGATAATAATATTTAATTTTGCTTTTACACAAGCCTCTAAAAACCTTGCCATATATGGTGTTAAAGTACCTGTTCTTAAAAAATCATCAATACTTTCCAAGTCTGGTTTAAATTTACGAATCGTCATAACCGGACCCTTTAATGATAAAGGAGGAATGACCGCATTTAAACGAGACCCATCTTTTAATCTCGCATCCACCATTGGATTTGCCGTATCAATCGTACGTCCTAATGGTTGAATCATACGTTGAATTGTACGAACAATGTGATCATCATTGATAAAACTAACTGATTCATCACGAACTACATGTCCATCAATTTCAATATATATTTCATCAATCCCATTTACCATAATTTCAGTAATATCTCTATCTTCTAATAATTCTGTAATTGGTCCATACCCATTTAACTCATTATCAATTAAGTTATAAATATGATTTCTTTCTACATTGGTTAGATCATATCCTTCCAATGTTTTATCAATTTCTTGTTTTACAAACTCATCCATCGTTCCATGAGCTTCTACTTTATGATCAATTAAATTTTGAATAATTTTATTACGTAATTTTTCCAGCAATTCTTTATTTTGAAATGCATCATAATCGTTTCCACTATATATCTTTGTTTTATTTTGCGGAGTCACATTAAAGGTTTCTGTAAACTTTTTCATCTCTTTTCCTTCTTTCCAAATAATGTATCAGCTAACATTTCAAATACTTTCATCGCTTTTTTATCTTTCGCTTGAATTCTTTTTGACATAGTCATAATTTTTCCATCCAATACATATTCATCAATATCTTTTTGATAAAAACTATTTGGTATTACATAGTCAATACTACTTTTTAAAATACTTTTAATATCATATTTACTAAAACAATTCTTTTCTACATCAGAAGCTTCATTTAATACAATTAAATAATTATCTCTTTCCATGTCTTTTAAAATTGCTACCATTGTTTTCATATTTTTAATATCTACTGGATCATTACTAATCACATACAAAATCATATCAGAAGCATCCATAACCACTAAATTCATTTCATTTAAAATATGATTCGTATCGATTAAAATGACATCGTATTTCATCTTAGCACGTGTTAAAATCAAATCAATATAATTACTTCCAATCTGACTAGATTGTCTTGGATCAATTGGAGCAGTAATACAATCAATATATTCATGATATGGTGTTACATAGTTTTCAATATAATCAAAACGGTTATTATTCATATCATCAGCAATATGAAACAAATCTTTATCCGTATCGATACCAAGTGAAAGAGCAATTCCTCCACTATATAAATCCATATCAATAATAAGTGTTTTTAACTTCCTATTTGCATAAATACCGGCTAAATTTAAAGCAGTTGTCGTTTTTCCAACACCACCTTTTACACCAGTTACCGTAATAACTCTCGCTTGTTTTACCGCCATATTATCCCCTCTCTTTTACAATCTTCCATGTTCCTGCATCTTGATACGCAGTATAAATCACAACTAATTCTGAACTTGTATTAAAGTTAAAAAATATTCTCTTTTTAGGTTTATGTGCTTGAATCTTAATTTGATTCCCCTCTGTATATATATTTAACATAGAAAGCCCATCTACGTTCTCTGTAATGATATCTCGAATCTCAGTCTTAGGATCCTCTTCATAATGTTTCATTCCATATTTTAATCCAATTAAAACACTATCTTTTAATTTTTTATCTTCTAAATAAGTATATCCTGTATCAATGACTAAAGCAAATAACATTACTAAAAGTGGCAAGATTAACGCAAATGAGACAAGTGTTTGTCCCTTATGATCCAATTTCATAATTAGGTTCCTCTTCTTCTATTACATCTGGTGAAACACTCGGTGGCAAAGTTTCTTCTATTTCATTTTCATCTTGATACAACTTACGAGAAGTTGCAATCACATAATCTTCTCCCAACACACGTCTTAAAATTGGCGATGACAATTTTGCTTCTGTTTCTATCGTTAACTTTACATATTTGCCATCTTCTTCTGTTTTAATATTTAATCTTTGTTTTTCTTGTTCTAATGCATTTGTATCATTTGCAAGATATAAATCACTGACATATTCTAAATTCTGTTCTAATTGATATTTTTGGTATAATAAGTTCCCAAAATCTACCATTGATATAACAATTAACAATAGAACAGGAAGAATAATCACAAATTCAACCAATGCTTGTCCCTTTTTATTTTTCACCAGTATCACCCACGTATCTTACCTTATATCAATTATATCAAATCATGTCTATTTCTTCAACGAAAAATCATAGAGTTGATATATTTTGACAAATTTAGAGAAAAGAAAAAATCGCCTAAGCGATTTTATTGAATTACATATGGGTTGGAACTTGATCCATCTCCACTCGTGATTTGGATATTGGAGTTCAAATAGAGAGTTGGGTGGGTTCCAGGACGAGACCATGACACGCTTCGGTGTTCCAAGGACACGCCACTACTGTTACGATACACATCCCACACGTAGTAAGAGTATACAGTCGACTCATAAGAATATCCGTTCATGGTCCAGTAGTATGTGTTTATTTCCATGTCGTCTACTAAATAGTTTTAAGGAGGTGAAGATGATGAAATATGAGAAAAAAATAATCATTGCTTTATTACAACTTTTGAAATACCTCATTATTTTCTTATTTCTAATAATAATTAAAAACACCTAGCATAAGCTAAGTGAAAACCATATAATTGGACACTTAGTAAGTATCCCTCTTTCATTATATGATAATAATTGCTGATTGTAAATAAAAAGATGCCATGTTTGACATCTATTTGTGACTTGTTTGTGGTTGTAATAATGATAAACTTACCTTTTCCTTTTCTTTTGAAATATCTTCTACATAACAGTCTACAATATCTCCTACACTGACAACTTCACTTGGATGTTTAATATATTTATCTGTTAATTTAGAAATATGGGCAAGTCCATCATTATGAAGCCCTATATCAATAAATGCACCAAAATCAACAACATTACGAACAGTGCCTTGTAATTTCATTCCTATTTTTAAATCATCAATATCTAAAATATCACTTCTTAAAAGAGGTTGTGGCATTTCATCTCTAGGATCTAGATTTGGTTTCTTTAAAGATGTAATCACATCTTCTAATGTATATTGATCAGTATTTAATTTTTCCTGATATTTCGTCATATCTAATTGATTGAGTTTTTCAATCAATGGTTTTGTTCCAATATCATCTGTTTTAAATCCTAAGTCTTCTAATAAAGATAAAGCAATATGATAGCTTTCTGGATGAATTGCTGTTTTATCTAATTGATTTTTACTATCTGGAATTCTTAAAAAACCAATTGCTTGTTCATAAGCTTTATCTGTTAGTAATTTCTTTTTCTTAATCTCTTCCCTAGATAAAATTTTTCCTGCCTTTTCACGATATTCGATTATTTTTTGACAAGCTTTTTTTGTAAGTCCTGATACATAACTAAGAAGTGAAAGCGATGCGGTATTGACATTAACACCAACACTATTTACACATTTCTCAACAACAAAATCTAATGATTCTGATAATTTTTTTTGACTCACATCGTGTTGATATAATCCAACTCCAATTCCTTCAGGTGGAATTTTTACTAACTCTGCTAATGGATCTTGTAAACGTCTTCCAATACTAACAGCACTTCTTTTTTCAATCGCAAGATCAGGGAATTCTTCACCTGCAATTTTAGAAGCACTATAAATAGATGCACCTGCTTCAGATACAATCACGTATTTACAGTTTAAATGATATTCACGAATCATATCAGCACAAAATTTTTCTGATTCACGAGAAGCAGTTCCATTACCAATTGCGATAATATCAACATTGTATTTTTGAATTAATTTTACTACAACTTCTTTTGATTCTTTCATTCTATTTTCTGTTTTAGAATTTAAAAATGGTTTAATAACTGTTGAGTCTAAGTATTTTCCATTTTTATCTATGACTGCTAATTTACATCCATTTACAAATCCAGGATCAAATGCAAGAACAATTTGTTCTTTCATAGGTGGTGTTAATAATAATGCTTCTAAGTTTTTACCGAAGTTATCAATAGCTGCTATTTCTCCTTTTTCTGATAATTCAGAACGAATTTCACGTTCAATGGATGGAGCAATTAATCTTTTGTAAGAATCTTCGATTGCTTCTTTTATTTTGTTTACGACAAATGAATCTTGGTTTTTTATGACTCTTTTTTCTAAAAAGTTTAGTATTTCTTCTTTCTCTACTGTAATTGATACATTCAGTATTTTTTCTTTTTCACCACGATTTAAGGCTAAAATACGGTGGGGTTTGACCCATTTTACAGGTTCTTGATAATCGTAGTACATTTCATAAACTTTTTCTGTATCTTCTGCGTTTTTCTTTATTTTTGAAGTAAGTATTCCGTGTTTATAAAAATAACTACGAATCCATTTACGATAAGATGCATTGTCACTGATCCACTCTGCAATAATATACTTTGCCCCAGTGATTGCTTCCTCTGTTGTTTTTACTTTATCTTTCACAAACTTACTTGTCATCTCTTCTATACTTCCATGCAGTGGAAATGACATCATCATTTTTGCTAATGGTTCTAATCCAAGGGCAATTGCTTCTGTTGCTTTTGTCTTTTTCTTTTCTTTATATGGACGATATAAGTCTTCTACTTCGACTAATTTGGTACACTCCATAATTTTCTTTTTTAGTTCATCTGTTAGCATTCCTTTTTCATCAATAAAACGAATCACACCTTCTTTTCTCTTTAATAAATTATTTTGATATTCGTATATTTCTTCTATTTTTCGAATTTCTTCTTCATTCAGTGCCCCAGTCATTTCTTTACGATAACGAGCAATAAATGGAACTGTATTTCCTTCACTGAGTAATGTTAAAACAGTTTCTACTTGTTTTGTTTTTATATTTAATTCTCGACTCATTGTTTCAATAATATCTTGATTCATAACTTCACCTTTTCCTTACTTATCTTATCATAATTTTCTATTTTGAAAAAGAAAAGATGTCTAGTTGACATCTTAATAATATCCTTGTTCTTCTAAGAAATCAATCAGACTTTCTTGATCTAAATATCCTTCATAAGAAGCAACTACTTCTTTATCCTCTACTACAATTAGGAATGGTAAAATATAACCATCTTCTTTACTTGTAATTTCGTTCGATTCTATAAATTGCATTTGTTCTTCTTCATCTAAATTTTTATGTGTATAAAAGTAAGCTTGCTTATGACTCTGTCTTAAAAGTTTTGTTAATACTGGTGTTAATTCTTGTGATACAACACCATTATCTCCTACATAAATTAATTTTTTTGTCTCACTCTGATTTAATTTTAAATATTCATCTAAATCGATTTTTATAAGGCCACCCTGTAAATTATAGACAAAGATACAAATTGCGATTACTGCAATAATAATTACAGAAGTTAAAATCATATAAAAACGACGAGAACGTTTCATTTTGTTTTTTTCAGTAGGTGTCACTACTTCTGAATTCACTTTTTCTACTTTTTCTTTTTTTGTTATTTTCTTCTCTTCTTTTACTTTTTTCTTATCCTCTTTATTCATTGCAAACACTCCTTCGTATTCTATAGTTTTATTATAACACACTCAAAATTTTGTGTAAAGAAAAAGGAATCTAATATAAGTGATTTCCTTTTTTATGTATTTTAAAAAAAGAAGTGCACATAAGTTGTGCAATAAGATTTATAACTGTATAATACCTTCCAAGCAATTTATTTGTCATTGAAGGAGGTATGTATGGAACACAATATGAAATTGTATTCTTCATCGTTTGAAGAATTAAAAGCGGGAAAGAAAAAAAGAGAATATCGGTTAAATGATGAAAAGAGAAAAATGGTGAAGGTTGGTGATACGATTCGTTTTGCGAAATTGCCTGATTTGGATGAAGAAATCGTCGTAGATGTTACAGATATCGAAACGTTTTCTAATTGGTATGATTGTTATGCAAAGTATTATGATGAAGATTTTAAGAATCAATACGATAGTGTAGAGGCAGTCGTTCAAGATACGTATGATGGTGGATATTATACAAAAGAAGAATCTGAGAAAAACGGATGTGTCGTTTTCTCTATTAAAATGCATCGTTCTCTTTATATATGATTTGTTAGTAAATATCGATGAGAATATGTAGAATTTGATTATTTTATTGTATAATAATGGTAGTTAAACTTTTTGAAGGGAGTATTTTTAATGGATAAAATAATTCCGAGTTTTGCATCGTCTCTATTTGATGGAAGTAAAGATCCCATTGGAGATATTACTGAATTAGGTATAGATAGCCTTTTGGACGATGGTGTATTTAAGGATTTACCTATTGTCAGTATGTTGGTAGGAGTTAAAAATACATATCAAAATATTCATGATAGAAATCTCTTGAAACAAACACTTACATTTATTAAACAGTTTAATTCTGGAAGTATCAATCAAGAAAAATTGAATAAATATCGAGATATGTTGAATACAGATTCAAAAAAAGCTGAAAAAGAATTAGGTAGAGTTCTTATTATTTTGAATTCAACAATTGATATGGAAAAATCCCAAATGTTAGCAAATTTATATAAGAGTTATATAAATGAGAAAATTAATTGGAATCAGTTTTGCGAATTTGCAGAAATAATAAAAATGATTTTTTTAAACGACTTTAATATAATTGATTTAATATATAAGCATCAGATAACTGATACTAGCGGAATAGAAATATATCCTATAGATAGATTAACTTCTTTAGGCATTGTCAATACTGTTATGAAGACTATAATGATTTCTAGTAATACTAGTTCCAAATCTGATAAATATGTAAATTTGACTACTATTGGTCAAAAATTTTACGAATGTGTTATAGAGTCATAAATAAATATATTTGTTTTTAATGATATATAAAATGGCAAATAGATTAATGAGGGAGGTATAATGGCTGAATTAACGGTTTTAAAACAAAAAATTTCATATTTTAAAATAGACGATGAAGATTATATATCAATTACTGATATGTTAAAATCTAAAGATGGTGATTTTTTTGTATCCGATTGGTTGCGAAATAGAAATACTATTGAATTTTTAGGAATTTGGGAAGAAATACATAATCCCAATTTTAATTATGGCGAATTCGCCATAATTAAAAGTCAGGCAGGATTAAATAGTTATAAAATTAGTGTTAAAGAATGGGTAGAAAAGACAAATGCTATTGGTATAATGTCAAAAGCGGGAAGATATGGTGGGACTTATGCTCATAAAGATATTGCTTTTGAGTTTGGAATGTGGATTAGTCCCAAATTTAAATTACTTTTAATTAAAGAATTTGAAAGATTAAAAGCAGAAGAGCAAAGACAACTTGGTTGGAATGCAAAAAGAGAATTATCTAAAATTAATTATCGAATCCATACTGATGCTATAAAACACAATTTAGTGCCTACAGAATTAACTGAAGAACAAATCAATTACATATATGCAGAAGAAGCTGATGTTTTAAATATGGCATTATTTGGTATGACGGCTAAAGAATGGCGAAATAAGAATCCTAAGTTGAATGGCAATATTAGAGATTATGCTACTATCAATGAATTAATTTGTTTAGCAAATTTAGAAAATTTAAACGCCGTATTTATTAATGATTGTTTAAAACAATCTGAGAGGTTAGAAAGACTAAATAAAATAGCTATCTATCAAATAAAAATTCTTAATGAATCGGATATTAAATACCTTAAATAGAAAAAACGTTGGAAAATGGTGTTCTAGGTAACAGAAAATGTTTCAATAAGTAAAACTTATAGGGTGATTTATAAAGGTAT
>CALVQD010000009.1 GCA_944355255.1 uncultured Bacilli bacterium | reverse complement strand
CCCCAGTTAATTCCACGAAAACCATTTGCTAAATTAGAGAATAATCCTTGTCTTACAGGTGTTGATACATATGGATATAAAGAATACGGATTGTAAAAATTCATAATATACTCCTTTCTAATTTATTGTATGCGACCAGGTAAAAAATGTTTTACTTGTTCTTGCATGTATGATATAATGATATTATAAAAAGAATAGGGGATGCCGGAATGAAAGGTTGGAGTTCAATTTTTTTATGGCCATGTATTATGGTATATCGTTTCATTCATTATATTTTAATGGGACTAACGACTATTTGCTATTTCATGTATCTGGTAATTGAGTTCATTTTTGTTAGAATTCCGGCATATATATGGACTGGTATTCTAGCATTCTTCCTTTGGATACAGATTGGATTTGAATCGATTCGTCGTTTATTTAGACCTTATGCAAGAAAACGTGAAGCAAAAAGAGAAGAAAAAGCACGTGCTGCAAAAAGAGAAGAACAAAAAGTGATTGAAGCAGCAAAATCAGTCAGTGCTAAAAAAGTAGAAGCTGCTAAAGCAGAACTTAGAAAACAAACCCTTGGAAAACAAGAGAAAAAAGCACATAAAAAGTCACTTGGATCACGTTTTAAAGAAATGATACAAAATTCACCATTATTACATAGTATGCGTAATCAAAGAGATGTAAAACGCCAAGAGATGCTAATTGATTATAATGGTGCAGATGCGGAAAAAAGTGATGTAAAAATCATGTATGAATACGAAGCTTGTACTCCTGAAGGAAAAGTAATTAAAGGATATATGGATGCGTATTCGAAAGTAGAAGTTCACTCATTTTTACTAAGTGAAGGATATCAAGTGTACAGTATTAAAACAAGTCGTTGGATCAGTTTATTTCATGGGGGTTCAGGTAGTGCCCATGTCAGAATGAAAACAAAAGATTTGATATTTTTCTTAACACAGTTATCTACTTATTTAAAAGCGGGAATTACATTGATTGATGCACTGCATATTTTAGCAAGACAATATGCAAAAAACAAAGGATATAATCGTGTATTTAAAGAAATGTTATATGATTTATCAACTGGATTAGAATTTAGTGATGCTTTATCAAGACAACAAAAAGCATTCCCTAAATTACTTGTCAATATGGTAAAATCCAGTGAAATGACTGGAGAACTTCCAGAAGTATTAGACGATATGGCAGAGTATTATACAGAAATCGATCGTACTCGTAAGCAAATGATTACTGCCATGATGTATCCAGCCATTGTATTCGTTCTTTCTATGGCAGTATTTGCCTTCATGCTTCTCTTTATTGTACCTCGATTTGTAGAGATATTTGAAAGTATGGATGCTACAAAAATACCTGGAATTACACTTGCAATTATGGCCCTTTCTGACTTCTTAAAGAAATATTTTGTGTTGATAATTATTGTAATTGTCTTAATTATTGTTGTATTTTACTTGTGTTATCGAAATATTCAACCATTTAAAAGAGCAGTACAATCATTTATTATGCATCTACCTATTTTTGGAAATGTGATGATTTATAATGAAGTCACAACCTTTACTAAAACATTAGCAAGTTTAATGGAACATAATGTATTTATTACAGATAGTATGGAAATACTAGAACGTATTACAGATAATGAAATTTATAAAGAGTTAATCCGTAGTACAATTGATAATTTATCACGAGGAGAAAAAATTTCTTCGGCTTTTGCAAATCATTGGGCTTTCCCAATTCCAGCTTATGAAATGTTAGTAACAGGAGAAAAAACAGGGGAATTACCTGAAATGATGAAAAAAGTATCAGATTACTATCAAGAAATGCATAAACAAGCAGTAACTCGTATTAAAACATTCATTGAACCAGCTATGATTATTATGTTAACAGGAATCGTTGGAGTTATTATTCTCGCAATTGTTGTTCCTATGTTCACATTGTACGACACAGTTATGTAGAAGAGTTGATATTATGGAATGGTATTATATTATTTGTCTATTTGTATTTGGAACTGTATTTGGATCTTTTTTTAACGTAGTGGGTTCTAGACTTGCTCACAATGAATCCATTCTCTATCCAAGTAGTCATTGTACTTATTGTAAGCACAAATTGGGAGCTAGTGAATTGATTCCCATTTTGTCATATATCATACAGGGAGGAAAGTGCAAACACTGTAAAAAGAAATTATCAATGTATTATCCAATCAGTGAATTTATAACTGGAATTTGTTTTTCTCTTTGTTATATTGTATTTGGTAATACACTTGAATTTTTAATTTCTATTGTATTTGTATCTTTCTTAATTATGATTGTATCTAGCGATATAGAAGCTATGATTATTCCTGATGAATTATTAGTAATTGGTTCTATACTAATTATACTATTACAAATTCCAGCTTATGGATTCACTTATGTTTTATCTCACATTGTACAAGGAGTAGGGGCATTCTTCTTCATGTGGGGACTAAAGTTATTTGGTGACCATTTATTTCAAAAAGAGTCTATGGGAGGCGGAGATATTAAACTAATGTTCTTCTTTGGACTTGTATTAGGCTTTCCCTTAGCAGTATTATCTATCTTCGTTGGTTCTGTGATTGGACTTCCTATTTCTGTTATGTTTCAGTTAAAGAAAAGTCACATCATTCCTTTTGGTCCTTATTTATGTTTAGGAGCCATAACTTTATTATTGATTCATCTTCCTTTTGATCAATTATTAGACATGATGATGTTTACAAAATGAGAATAAATATAGTATGAATCGTTCAAAAAATATTATAAGATATAAATAGAATAGGAGTAAGCATATGAGAAAAATAAAAAGAGCAAATAGAGGAATTAGAAAATATTATGTCGTTGGAACAATCTGTATTGCAACGTTTTTCACATTGGGAATCGGATATGCTGTACTCAGTCAACAATTCAAATTACAAGTGGAAATGGAACGAGAACACAACCATATATAATTTTAGAATAAATCAATTTATATAATAAAAAAGATAGAACTTTGGTAAGTTACTATCTTTTTTTTATTTATTTAAAATAATGATTCTATTTCTCTTTCTTGTATTGGTATTGATTTTTCTTTCTTTTTTTCTACATTGTCATGAATAATTTTTTCTTTCATCTCATTTAATTCATTTGTTTCATTACTTTCACGAGCAATATTAATTTCTTCCATAGAATCTTTTAAATTTAATTCTCCTTCTTCTTGTACATCATCGACATCGAGTTCGATTAATTTTAAGATTTCTTCAATTGTGGTATCACCATTTAATGCTTTTTCTAAACCATCTTGAAGAAGTGTTTCTGTTTTCGCATAAACTAGTTTTCTAAGTTCGTCTTTTTTCATTCCATTACTGATTGCATCTCTAATTTCTTGATTAACACGTAATACTTCATGGATTGCCAAACGCCCTTTATAACCACTTTGACATTCGTCACATCCAACTGCAGTCCATGTTTCTGTAATATCTTCTCCTAATGTTTTTTTCAGAAGCTCTTTTTCATATTCATTGGCAGGTCTTTTCTTTTTACAGTTAGGGCATAAACGACGTGCTAATTTTTGTGAAATAATACCTTCTAAAGAAGAGGCTAGTAAATATCTTTCTACTCCCATATCAGTTAAACGTTCGATTGTATTTAATGAGTTATTTGTATGGACAGTAGATAGTACTAAGTGTCCTGTAATAGAAGCACGTACAGCGATTTGAGCTGTTTCAGTATCACGAATTTCTCCGATCATAATAATATTTGGATCTTGACGTAAAATAGAACGTAATGCAGAGGCGAATGTCAATCCAATTTCTGAATTTACTTGAACTTGATTAATTCCTTCAATTTCCATTTCTACTGGATCTTCTACAGTAATAATATTGGTTTCTGGTTGATTTAAGCGTTGTAACATGGAATATACTGTGGTAGATTTACCAGTACCTGTTGCACCAGTCACTAGAATAATTCCATTTGGTATTTGCATCATTTCTAATACTTTTTTGTAATTTAGTTGATTTAGGTCCAATGACTCTAATCCACTTAAACTACGACTATAATCTAAAATACGGATTACGACTTTTTCTCCTTGGTTTGTTGGAAGACTAGAAACACGTAAATCTAAGTTAATATCACGAAGTTTCATCTTAATAGCACCGTCTTGTGGCAATCTAGATTCTGTAATATTCATTCCAGCAATAATTTTTACACGGGTTGTTAGATTTTTCTCAACATCCTCAGGTACTTCTGCATAATCTTGTAATAATCCATCAATACGAATACGGATTTGCATATAAGTATCTCTTGGATCAAAGTGAATGTCAGAAGCGCCACGCTTTGCAGAATCATATAGAATTTCATTTACAACATCGACAATTGGTATTTTATGAAAGTCAAATACACGTATCATTTTGTCAACCTCTTTCTAATTCTTTCCTTTTTTATTCCTTGGACTAGCATTTAGTCTAAATATATTATATAATAGAATTAATAGAATTACAATAATAAAGGAGCTATGTTATGCGAAAAAATAATAAGGGGTTTATACTAGTAGAAACATTATTAGTGTCCGTTTTTGTACTAACGACATTGATTTTTTTGTTTGTACAATTTCGTTCTATTAGGCAAAGTTATGAACGTAGTTTCAAGTACGATACAGTAACTGGCATGTATGCAGCAAGTAACTTTTCGACATATATTAAAGAAAATAGTTATGGAACTTTAGTAGAAGCATTAAAAAGTGAGTGTGATGGTCAAACTGGATGTATTAAAAAATACTATTTAGATTTATCAACTTGTCCAGCCCAACTTCTAGATGAACCTACTTATTGCTCTAGATTAAAAGAAGTTTTAAATATCGAACATGTTTATTTTACAGATGAAGATCTATCTTTTTTACTGAGTTATTTAGATAGTGATGCATATTTAAATGCATCTAGAGAAGAAGTCGATATCAATCGTGAGACGAGAAATTATATCAAAACAATAAAATACGATAAAGATGTCAATCGTTATCGTTTGATTATGGAATTTAAAGATGGTACTTATTCATCAATTAAAGTAACTGGATTTGGAGGCGTTTCTTATGCTCAATAATCACAAATGGAAACGTGGTTTTACTGTGGTAGAACTTGTTGTATCTTTCGCGCTTGTTATGGTAGTTGCTTATTTTCTATTCAATTTACTTTACTCATTAAAGAATTTGGCAGTAGATTCTGGGTTAAAAACAGAACTATTACAAAAACAAGCTCTTATGGTTCGTGAATTAGAAAATGATTTAGAAAATAAAAAATTAGTACTCGCAACAAACTGTGGTAAGTACTGTCTTGATTTTTTATACGATGATTCTACTTCTAGAAGATTGGAGTTAGATACAGAAAATAACTATTTTCGTTATGGAAAATTGGCGATTAAATTATTAGATGGTAGTTCTTTTGGCGATATTGATGTATCAAATGAGCAAGTGATTACAACTGGTGGTGGAATCAAAAACGATTCGATGATACATATAAAAATACCGATAACTAACAAATTGGTAGAAGGAGATTATGGAATTAATATTGTCTATCAGTATAATAGTAATGAAGTTTCTTTTAACGATTTAATTTTTAATACAGTTTCTGATAATATTTTGTATTTAAAAGGGTCTCAGGATATGATTATTTCAACAGATGAGCCATATCAAGAACCAGGTTATTTTTGGTTAGATTCTAGTGGAACACAAAGAACAGATGGTGTAACCGTCAGTGGAAGTGTTGGTACTGAAGAAGGCGCATATACTTTAAATTATCAAGTGACTTATAATGGTAGCACGTATACGAGAACAAGAAAAGTTACAGTTCAGAATAAATCTTATGATTTTGATTTCGTAAGGTCAGCTCAAATTTTTGAAGCACCGTATAAAGGTACTTACAAAATTGAATTATGGGGTGCCCAAGGTGGTGGAACTTATGGTGGTGCTGGAGCTTATACTTCAGGAAATATTACATTAAATCAAGGAGAAAAATTATATATATATGTTGGAGAACATAAAAATAATGGAGATATATCGGCTGCTTTTAACGGAGGTGGAGCTGCTTTGGCAGAATCTTCAGTTGCTGGTTATAGCAACCGCTTTCATAGTGGTGGCGGTGCTACAGATGTTCGTGTTTCAGGAGGAGCATGGGATAATGCAACAAGTTTAAGAAACCGTATTATGGTCGCTGCAGGCGGTGGCGGTGGTTATAGTGGAACTGCAAGTCAAAGTGCGATTTATGGTGGTGCAGGTGGTGCATTAACAGGTCTTTCTGGAAGAAAAAGTCCAAGTACTGCTGAAGATGTAGAAGTTGCTACTGGTGGAACTCAAACAGCTGGTGGAAAAGCCGGAACCGGAACTTCTAGTAACGGATTTGATGGTGCTTTTGGTATGGGAGGTACTGCCTCAAAACAATTTCTATCTGCTGGAGGCGGTGGATATTACGGAGGTGGAACTTCTGGAGCATCTACGTTAACTGTAGGTAGTGGTGCTGGAGGATCTTCCTTTATATCAGGATATACTGGATGTAATTCTGTAGATAGTAGTGGAAATCCAAGTGGAAGTGCCAATCACTACTCAGGAAAAGTATTTACCAATGGCGTTATGATCGATGGAACAAACTTGATGCCAAACGCAAGATATGGATATGAAACACTTGGTAATGAAGGTAATGGATATGCCCGTATTACATTAGTTAGTATTCAAAATTAGATAGAAATCTATCTAATTTTTCTTTATGGCATCCATGCTTCAAACAGAAAAAAGAATAAAATAGAGGCAATTGTAGCATGTAAAACACGTGCCGTTAGATACGGAAAATACTTAATCTTTGTTTTACTTAAAATTCCAATCAACTGCATATGAACACTGAGTCCACCAAATGATAAAATCATAACAGTTAATACCCCTTTCATTTTTAATGGGATATTTAGTAAACTAATATATTTTAAACCTTGAGTCATTTCAAAAAATCCATTTAGAATACTTTGATGTAAAGCGGATAACGAAATATGCTGGTTGACTAATGTCGTAATAATTAAAAAAGTAGTTGTTACCCCTAAAATAAATAACAGTGTTTGAATGGTATGATTTAGTGCGTTAGTAAAAATAGTTGGGAAACTTAATTCTCTCTTTTTTCGTTCCAATGTCATATTGTTTATTGCATTCTTTAAAGAAATACGACAATCTGTTTTAGGACTTGGATAGTAATTACGAAATAGAAGTCCTAGTATTAGATTTGTAATATAGTGACAAAATAAGATGAGAAGTCCTACTTCTTTATTTCCTAAAAATGTAACAGAAACTGTTCCTAATATAAATAGAGGATTGGAAAAATGAGTAAATGTTAATATCTTGGTTGCTTCTTTTTCATTGATTTTATGTTCATCTAACAGAGCTTTTGTGTATTTGGCATTTGATGGAAATCCTGATATAATACTCATAACAAAAATAAATGCAGCATGATTAGAAATACGAAATACTTGATTCATCAATGGTTTTAATAATTCTCCTAAGAATTCAACAAAACCATATTGGATGAGCAATTCAGATAATAAAAAGAAAGGAAAGAGAGATGGAAAAATATTGTTTTTCCAAATTTGAAAAGAAAACAATACTGCTTCCATAACTGCTTTAGATTCTGTTAAAATAAAAAAAGCAATACTTAATAATATCGTCATAATGCTTGTACTGATTATTTTTTGGAACATGTTTCATCCCTTTCTTTCATACACCTTATTAAGGAGGAATTTATGTTTAGTAAATTATATGAGAAATTCAAAAATTTTTTACGTAACAATTTTTTATACTTAGTGATTCTTCTCAGTACTTATCTTATTTTAACGTTTCCAGTACCATATGTTGTAGAAGCTCCTGGGGGTATTATGAATCTTGCAGATAAGATCGATGTAGAAACAGATATGGAAACTTCAGGAGGTTATCATCTCGCTTATGTGACAGAGTATCAAGGTACTGTATTTACTGCACTTTTATCTTATATCATTCCAGATTGGGATTTAGAAAAGATAGAGACAAATGACGTCAATGAAAATAAAGATGCAACTTATTTAAGAGATCATTTAATGTTAGAAGAAGCCAGTCAAACAGCAATTTTATATGCATATCAAAAGGCTGAGAAAGAAGTAAAAATTACAGATGAGAAAATGTATATTACTTATTTGGATCCAAACGTTGATTGGGACTTAAAAGTCGGAGATGAACTTTTAAAAGCAGAAGGAACAACACTTACAGAAAAAGATGATCTCAATAATATCATTCAAGAAAAAGAAGTGGGGGATACCATTTCATTCGTTGTGAAACGAGATGGAAAAGAAAAAACAGTATCAGCAACTATCCGTGAAGAAGATGGTGAAAAAATACTTGGTATTATTATTTCATTTTTAAGAGAAGTAGAAACAGATCCGGAAGTTACATTAAATTTTAGTAAATCGGAATCAGGTCCATCTGCGGGATTTATGACGGCTCTTACGATTTATCAAGCACTTATTAATGAGGATTTAACAAATGGACTTAAAATTGTTGGAACTGGTACGATTGATGCGAATGGAAATATTGGTAGTATTGGTGGAGTCACTTATAAATTGATGGGAGCGGAAAAAGCAGGTGCCGATATTTTCTTTGTTCCAGAAGGGGATAATTATGAAGATGCGAAACGACTAAAAGAAGAAAGAAATTATAAAATTAAACTTGTAAAAGTAAAAACATTTGATGATGCACTACAGTATTTAAAGAAACAAAATGGAAGCGAAAAATAGGAAAAATCACGAGAAAACATAAGATTTTTCCTATTTTTTATGTTAAAATATAAAAGTGGTGATGTAGATGAAGTTGTGTGAAGTAGACAAGAATAAAGTAACACCAATGATGCAACAATATATAGAATTAAAAGAACAAAATCCAGATCTTATTTTGTTTTTTCGTCTTGGTGATTTTTATGAAATGTTCTTTGAAGATGCAGAATTAGTTTCCCGTGAATTAGAACTTACTTTAACTGGAAAAAATGCAGGATTAGATGAAAGAATTCCAATGTGTGGAATTCCACATCACGCTTCTAATTTATATATTGAAAAATTAATTGAAAAGGGATATAAAGTAGGAATATGTGAACAGTTAGAAGATCCAAAAGCAGCAAAAGGAATTGTAAAACGTGGAATTGTTCAAATCATTACTTCTGGAACAGTGATTGACACAGAAAATTTAAATGAAAAAGAAAATAATTACATCGGAAATGTGATGGATTTTGGACATATATATGGAATTAGTTACGCCGATATTACAACTGGTGAGATCTCTGTTTATTTAGTAGAACATCAACTTGCAAAAGTTACAAGTGAAATTGTAGGGCTTAATTTAAAAGAAGTAGTTGTAACAAGTAAAGTAGATAAACAATTAATTCATATGTTGCAAAATCAATTTCACGTTACTGTAAGTACCCATGATACGATAGATACTTATCCGGAATACGAAAAATTATATGCTGATTTAAAAGATCCTAGATATATTGAAACAGTAAAACATTTACTAACATATATTACAGAAACACAGAAACGTAGTTTAGCACACTTACAACCAGTAAAATTAAGAGAAATAAAAAAATATTTACGTATGGATATTCATACCAAAAGAAATCTAGAATTAACTGAAACGCTTCGTCTTCATCAGCGTAGTAATTCTTTAATCTGGCTTTTAGATCGCACAAAAACAGCAATGGGATCTCGTCGTTTAAAACATTTTATCGAAAATCCATTAATCGATCGAAATGAAATTGAAAAACGTTACGATATGATTGATACGATGCTAGATAAATTTATACAAAAAGAAGACTTAAGTCATAATTTATATGAAGTTTATGATTTAGAAAGACTAAGTGGACGAATTGCTTTTGGAAATGCCAATGCCAGAGATTTATTACAATTAAAAACTTCACTGGCAGTATTACCAGTGATTCAAGATTTGTTACAGGAACTGAATTACGAAGAACAAATTGAAACTCTTCCTGAATTACATGAATTATTAGAAATATCAATCTATGAAAATCCACCAATGACGGTCAAAGAAGGATATTTAATTAAAGAGGGATATTCAGAGAAACTTGATGAATTAAAAAATCTTAGAAAAGGCGGAAAAGATTTTGTAGCGCGTTTTGAAAGAGAAGAAAGAGAACGTACTGGTATTAAAAATTTAAAAGTAGGATATAACCGTGTATTTGGATATTATATTGAAGTGTCTAAAGGACAGGTAGGTCTTGTAAAAGATGAATACGGATATGAAAGAAAACAGACACTGACTAATTGTGAGCGTTATATTAGCCCCATATTAAAAGAAAAAGAAGCGTTAATATTAAATGCAGAGGAAGAAATTATTGAATTAGAATATCAATTATTTACGAGTATTCGTGATAAGGTGAAAGAATATATTCCAAGATTACAAAAAATCGCACAAATTATTAGTGATGTAGATGTATTACAGGCATTTGCTACAGTTACTGAGGAAAATCACTATGTAAGACCACAATTAACTGAGAAAAGGTATGTAGAAATTCGTGATAATCGTCATCCAGTTGTTGAAAAAGTACTAGATGGTGAATTTGTTGCAAATGATATTTACTTAGATGAAAATACGGATATTGATTTAATTACAGGGCCAAATATGGCTGGTAAATCGACTTATATGAGAGAATTCGCAATTACTGTCATTATGGCCCAGATGGGATGTTTTGTCCCTGCTAGTAAGGCAATTTTACCAATTTTTGATGCGATTTACACAAGAATTGGAGCAAGTGATGATTTAGTAAGTGGAGAAAGTACTTTCATGGTAGAAATGAAAGAGGCAAATTATGCGATTAGTCAAGCCACAGACCACAGTTTAATTTTATTTGATGAACTAGGAAGAGGAACTGCAACTTACGATGGAATGGCATTAGCACAAGCAATTATCGAATATATTCACAATCATATTCACGCCAAAACATTATTCTCAACTCACTATCATGAATTAACAAGCTTAGATCAAACACTGCCAAGATTAAAAAACATTCATGTTAGTGCTTATGAAGAGGATGGAAATTTAGTCTTTTTACATAAAATTAAAGAGGGTAGTGTAGATAAGAGTTATGGAATTCACGTTGCAAAATTAGCAGAATTACCAACGACTTTAATCAATCGTGCGAATGAAATTCTAAACTTATATGAGACAAATGAGAAAAAAACTTCACGAATTGTACAGGAAACATTACCTCTTGAATTTGTAACAGAAGATAGTAAAGTCGAAGAACGATTAAAAGAAATTGATCCACTTCATATGACTCCAATGGAAGCACTATCTACTTTATTTGAATTAAAAGAATTAGAAAAAAAGAAATAATATAAGAAAATGTGATATACTGGTAAATATAAGGGTGATAATCTGAAAAATAAAACTAAATTTATTTTAAGAAAAATACAAAAAAAGGGCAGACTTCCCCTTACCCCAAGTTAAAGTCAAAAATTTAACTATTCAATTATGGCATTTTGATTTACTATTTCTAAT
>CALVQD010000008.1 GCA_944355255.1 uncultured Bacilli bacterium | reverse complement strand
GTAGAACAAGTTGTATTAGAAGTGAGTAGTCAAGCAATCTGTGGACATCGTGTCGAAGGATTGTTGTTTGATTATGCCGTATTTACCAATTTAACAGAAGATCATTTAGATTTTCATAAAACAATGGAAAATTATGCATTGGCTAAACAACAGTTATTCCGTCAATTAAAACCAGGTGGAAAAGCAATCATAAATGTCGATGATGATTATAAAGATTATTTCTTATTAGAAGGTAATTATAATATTACATTTGGTAAAAAAGAAAGTGATTATCAAATTGGTGATATTAAGATGAATACGATGGGAAGTGTCTTTACATTAACACATCAAGATGAAACAACATTGTTAAAAACTCCACTGATTGGAGAATATAATATTTATAACTTAATGATTACAGTGATTGTATTATCTGATATGGGAATTTCAATGGATACCATTAAAAATCTCTGTGTTCATTTAAATGCACCTGTCGGAAGAATGGAAACAATCAACTATTTAGATAATCGTATTATTGTTGATTATGCTCATACACCAGATGCGATGGAAAAGTTAATTCATACAGTGAAATCTGTATGTGATGGAAATATCTATGCCGTATTTGGATGTACAGGAAGTAGAGAACGAGAGAAAAGACCAGTAATGATGAAACTTGCTACTACACTTTGTAAATATGTCATTGTAACAATTGATGATTTACATGAAGAAGAGGCACAAGATATTGTTGCTGATATGTTAAAAGATAATCACAATGAAAATTACGAAGTAGAATTAGATCGTAGAAAAGCAATTGAAAAAGGAATTCAAAAATTAAATCATCATGATATTTTATTAATTATGGGAAAAGGTCATGAGGATGTGATTATTGTAAAAGACAAAAAAATTCCTTTCAATGATGTAGAAGTTGTAAAAGAGATATTAGAAGAGAAAAAGGCTCTATCTTAAGTCTTTTTTTCTTGAAGATTAGGTGAGACTATGAGTATAGAAAAAGAAGAATTCCAAGAGAAGTTATTATCGTGGTACAAGTCTGGTCATCGTATTTTACCATGGCGTGATGATCCTACTGCTTATCATGTATGGATTAGTGAAATCATGTTACAACAAACAAGAGTAGAAGCTGTAAAGCCATATTATAAAAGATTTATGGATGCTTTACCGACTGTTTATGATTTAAAGGAAATTCCCGATGAAAAATTATTAAAATTATGGGAAGGGTTAGGATATTATTCTAGAGCACGTAATTTAAAAAAAGCAGCTTGTAAGATTGTCGAAGAGTATGATGGTAAAATACCAGATACTTATGAAGAATTAATTTCTTTACCGGGAATTGGTGATTATACAGCAGGAGCTATTTTATCCATTGCTTATCAAAAACCATATCCGGCTTTAGATGGCAATGTATTTCGTGTTCTAACAAGAGTATTTGCAAATCCTGTTGATATTTTAAGTACCCAAGGAAAAAAAGAAATTCGTGATTTACTATTATCTATTTTACCAACGAGTGATAATTCTTCTTTTACACAAGCATTGATGGAATTAGGGGCAGTTGTGTGTATTCCAAGTGGCGAACCTCACTGTCACGAATGTCCTTTAAAGCACATGTGTATTGCTCATCAAAATCATCAAGAATTACTATATCCAGTAAAAAGTGCAAAGAAGAAAAGAAAGATAGAAACACGTTATGTTTTTTTAATTACTTGCAATCATAAAGTGCTTTTGAGGAAAAGACCAGAAACGGGATTACTTGCTAATTTTTATGAATTCCCAAATGAACTGGTAGAAGAAACTACAGATGTAATGGATGAGATTTTAAAACCATTTTCGATTCATCCAAAAAAGATAGAAGAACTTAGATCCTGTAAGCATATTTTTACACATATTGAATGGCATATGATTGGATATCATATTGAGGTTGAAAAAGAAACAGATGGGATTTGGGCAACCTTGGAAGAATTAGAACACATTTATCCACTTCCCAATGCTTTTATCAAGTATAAACAAGTGTTAGAAAATATACTGGGGAAAAGCACCAAATAAACAGGAATACATAAAATACACCGGGGGTGTATTTTTTGTGAATATAAAAAGCGATTCTAGAAAGATTGAACCTGGAGATACTTTTATTGCTTTAGATGGAGTAAAACATAATGGCAGTGAATATATTATGGATGCGATACAAAGAGGTGCATCTAGAGTAATTTGCAAAGAAGGGGACTATGATGTTGAAACAGTCCTTGTTCCCGATACCCATGAATATTTAATTGATTATTTAGATGCAACTTATCACGATACTTTAAAAGATATGACATTGATTGGAATGACAGGAACAAATGGCAAAACAACAACTTGTTTTTTAATCTATCAAGCACTTAACTTATTGAGAGTTCCTTGTGCTTATATTGGAACGATTGGTTTTTATGTCAACGGAAAAGTAAAAGAGCTTTCCAATACAACACCAGATGTATTAGATTTATATGAAATGATACTAGAAGCCAAAAAAGAAGGATGTACTCATGTGGTGATGGAAGTAAGTAGTCATGCTTTAAGTTACAAAAGAGTAGGTAGATTAAAATTTCAATATGCATTATTTAGTAACTTAACGGAAGATCATTTAGATTATCATAAAACAATGGAAAATTATGCCAAAGAAAAACAAAAATTATTTACTAAAGTAACGGAAAAACATACTTGTGTAATTAATGCCGATGATACTTATTGTTCTTATTTTTTATTACCAGACCATCACAATGTAACTTATGGAACGAAAAAGAGTGATTATCAAATTACAGATATTGAATTATTTCCATCTCATACAGTATTTTTCGTAAATCAGGTAAAATATGATATGAAATTATTAGGAAAGCACAATATTTATAATATGACATGTGTTATTGCAACGTTAACAGAAATGGAATTTTCAGAAGAAAACATTGTTTCTGCCATTGCACAATTAAATCCACCAAAAGGAAGAATGGAAGTGATTCCTTGGAAGTGTGGGAAGGTAATTATCGATTATGCACATACGCCAGATGCTGTAGAGAAAGTAATTTTAGCAGCGAAAGAAATTCCTCATCAAAAAGTATATACAATTGTTGGCTGTGGTGGAGATCGTGATCCGATCAAAAGACCAATTATGGGACGTATTGCGACTGAGTTATCAGATGAAGTAATTTTTACGAGTGACAATCCTAGAACAGAAGACCCTTATCGTATTTTAGATGATATTACAAAAAATTTACAAAAAAACAATTTTGAAGTGATAGAAAATCGTAAAGATGCGATTGATAAGGGTATACAAAAGATGAAAAAAGATGATATACTATTAGTGCTCGGAAAGGGACATGAAAATTATCAAATGATTGGTAACACAAAATACGATTTTGATGATAAAATAATAGCAGAAACAATTATAAAAGAAATGTACAAGGAGTGAGACTATGTTAATATTAACCAAATCCATATTATCGATGATGATTGGTTTTATCTTATCAGCAATTACTGGTTTGATATTAATTCCATTATTAAAAAAATTAAAAGTCAGACAAAATGTGAGTGTCTTCTTAAAAAAGAAACATCAGGAAAAAGAAGGAACGCCAACCATGGGAGGGTTAATCTTTATTATTCCAACGATATTAACGATGTTGTTTTTACTTTTTACTGGGAAGGTAGAATTTAGTGAAAATTTGTTTATTGTCATGTTTGTCTTTGTTGCTTATGCTTTATTAGGTTTTGTAGATGATTACTTGAGTATTAAACGAGGACATAATGAAGGATTAACAGAGTTACAAAAGCTGTGTGGACAGTTATTTATCGCATTAATCTTTTTCTATATTTATATGAAGAGTGGTTCTCATCCAGTATTAGATATTCATACATTAGGCATTCGTATTGATATGGGCTGGTTCTATGGTATTTTCTTACTGTTTGTATTAGTTGCAAGTAGTAATGCAGTGAATTTAACAGATGGTTTAGATGG
>CALVQD010000007.1 GCA_944355255.1 uncultured Bacilli bacterium | reverse complement strand
AATATTTCAATCATATTTTAACACTAGAGTATCACAGCCAACAAATAAAATTGTTAGTTAAAAACTAACTATAAAGATATTAAATTGTAAGTTAAAAATAACTTACAAAATATATTATACGAGGAGTATGAATATGAAAACATATATGCAATTATTAAGAGTTCATCATTACTTAAAAAATGGTTTAATTTTCTTACCATTATTATTTAGTGGTAATTTATTTCAAGTACAGTTATTGATAGAAACGTTGGTCGGATATATCTCATTTTGTTTGATTGCTTCTTCTATCTATATTTACAATGATATTCAGGATATTGAAAAGGATAAATTACACCCTTTGAAAAAGAATCGTCCAATTGCATCTGGAAAGATTTCTAAGAAGAAAGCAATTGGGATTGGATGTGTTGTTTTTTTCCTGGCATTATTGATACAATTGGGAGGATATCTTTATTTTCAAAATGTAGGATTTTTATATGCGACGATGATTATGTTAATTTATTTTGTCATGAATTTATTTTACAGTAGGGGATTAAAAAATATACCAATTATCGATGTGATGATTTTAGCGTTTGGATTTGTACTTCGTGTTTTATATGGTGGAGCTTTGACAGATACAGAAATATCTAGTTGGTTATTTTTGACAGTGTTATCTATTTGTATGTTTGCTGGATTTGGAAAGCGTCGTAATGAGATGATAAAAAATAAAACGCAATCACGAAAAGTATTACAAGAATATACGAAAAATTTCTTGGATAAAAGTATGTATTTATTCTTGAGTTTAGCACTTGTCTTTTATTCTCTTTGGTGTACCAATGGGTTTCGTTTTATCGAGACGAATTTATTAACGTATAGTGTTTTATTTGTTATTTTTATTGTTTTAAAATATGCACTTACAATTGAACAAGATTCTTATGGTGATCCGATCGATGTAATTTTAAAAGATAAGACATTGATGATTGTTTCTGTGATTTATATGATTTATATGGTGGTGGCAATTTATGCATAAAAAGATAGATGTTTATGATTTCGATGGGACTATTTATGATGGAGATAGTACCGTTGATTTTTTCTTTTTTACCTTGTTTAGAAATCCTCGTATCATTGTAAAATTACCAGTGATATTTTGGTATGCATGTCTATATTTATTACATATCGTATCATTACAGGCATTTAAGTCTCATTTCTTTTCTTTTGTAACAGAAGTAAAAGATATAGATAAAGAAATAGAGCTGTTCTGGAAAAAAAAGAAGAAAAGGATCAATCATTATTTTATAGAAAATATGAAGAAGAAAAAAAAGACTTATGTGATTTCTGCTTCTCCAGAATTTTTATTAAAACCGGTCTTAAAACAATGGAAACATGTTTCTGTGATTGCCAGTGTTGTAGATAAGAAAACGGGTCTTTATACGGGAAAGAACTGCAAAGGGGAAGAGAAGATCAAGAGGTTAGATCAAGAATTAAAGAATTATGAAATTGAGCATTTCTATTCTGATTCTCTACATGATTTACCTTTGGCAAATATTTCTAAACAATCGTATTTTGTAACACATGGATCGTTAGAAGTGTGGGATACTGATAAAATAAAAGGGCGACGTAAAAATATTTGGAATCATACACCATTTCAACTATCATGGCTGATTATGATGTATTTATTATGTGTTCTTGTATTTTTTCACATTTCTAGATTATGTCATATCGAACATGGATTAACTTTGATTCAAATACTTAGTATTTTAGTTCCAGTTGTAATTTATCTATTTCATTATCGTAAGAAAAGCTGGAAAAAGTATTTCGTAGTATTTTTATATTTCGGTTTATGTATCGGTTTACCATTTTTATTTTCCAATACTTATGATTTAACGCAAGATGGAAATGGATATCACAAATTATCTGTTGCTTATTTAAAAAATGGATGGAATCCGATTTATCAAAGTCAAGATGATTATGTAAAAGAAAATAACTTACCAAGTTCTAAAGGAAATGGAATTTGGATTAATCACTATCCGAAATCATTAGAAACAATTTCTGCTGTGACATATCATATGACAGGATCGATTGAAAGTGGAAAAGCAGTTACAACTCTTGTTTTACTAGCTATGGTATTTCTTGTATTTAGCTATTTATCTATCTTTTTAAATAAAATGCAGAGTTTTATTTTATCTGTTTTATTAGCACTGAATCCAGTGGTTTTAGCACAGTTATTTAATTATTACGTCGATGGATTAATGGGTATGTGTTTTGCAATGGAAGTAATTATATTACTATATATTTCAATTACGAAAAAACAAGATTATAAAATATGGTTATATATTACAGCAATTTGTTCATTATTTGTAAATTTAAAATTTACGGGACTATTGTATTCTGGATTGATTGCAGCAGTATTTTATTTTTATTGGCTATTCCATGAACGCAAAGAAAAAGAATGGAAACAGATTTGGAAAAGAGCAACTGGCTGGTTTATTCTCGTTTTTGTAACAGCAATTTTTGTTGTTGGTTCCTCTTCTTATATAAAAAATACAATCACTGCTGGAAATCCTCTATATCCATTATTTGGTGAAGGGAAAGAAGATATTGTAACAAAGATGGAACCAAAGAGTTTTAATCATAAGAATTTTTTTGAAAAATTTGTAATATCTCTATTTTCTAAGACGGAAAATGTTTTATATGGACAGGGAGAACCTGAGTTAAAAAATCCACTTCAAGTATCTCAAAGTGAAATAGATGCGATCAATATCCCTGATGTTAGAATTGCTGGATTTGGACCGTTATCAGCTTGTTTCTTTATTCTTGGAACAATATTACTTCTAATTGAGTTATATATGCTATATCGTACTGATAAGAAGAAATTGAAATATGTGATATTACCATTGGTTTGTATTTTATTGTCTTGTATTCTAGTTGGTGAGAGTTGGTGGGCAAGATATGTACCACAGTTGTATTTTATTCCATGGATGTCATTGCTACTTCTTTGTGTACTTTCTATAAAAGATAAAAGAGTATTATGGGGATTACGAGGAATGGGAGTACTTGTTTTCTTATTTCTGATTATGAATAGTTCTTTTTATCTTCAAGCTAGAATAAAAGATCTCGATACGTTTCAAACAATTGAAAAAGATCTATTAGAATTAAAAAATCAAAAAAATGTTAAATTACAGTTATCTAATCCAGAATTTTTTGCTTATTATTATAATTTAGATGATCGAGAAATTTCTTATCAAATTGTAGAGGAAGATATGACGGAAAACTTTGTCTATCAATATTACTGGCAATTTAAAGTATTGCAAGAAAAGTAGGTGTTATTATGAAAAAGAAGACGACGAAAAATCCAAAGCAAATTACTTGGTTTTATACAATATTAAGTGTTGTTATGATCGTTATATTTACGATGATTCTGATTAGTACTATTTTTGATAATCGCAGCGTAGTGGCCAAATTGCCATTTTGGGGTATCTTACTTAGTGCTGTGATTGTAAGTGGAGTTTTATATGGAACTTGGTATTTGTTACATAAAAAAATATCTGATCTCACAAAGAAACAAGAAATAGGAATTGTTTTCATCTTATTCCTTTTGATTGTTATCATACAGGGATTTGTTGGTTATTACTTATTTGAAAGACCAGGATGGGATTGGCAGATTATATTTGAAAGTTCGATGGAATTTGCTCAAAATCATCTTGATAAAGTCAATTGGGTTTATTTGCAACAGTTTCCAAACAATGTCGCACTTTTTATATTACAAGCTGTATGTTTTAAACTTTTATACATAACCAATATCATTCCTCAAACTTATCTTGCTACATTAGGGGCATCAGTTGTAATTAATATTATTTTTATTGATCTTGCTATGATTTTAACATGGCTTACTGTACGAAATTTATTTGGAAAAAAAGCCGGAATATTTAGTATTGTCGTTATGATTATCTGTAATTCTTTCTTTACTTTTGTACCAATTTTATATACAGATACACTTTCCCTTTTTATTCCAATTGGCATGTTATATGTTTATTCTTGTTATTTAAAAAAGAAAGAACTTACTTGGAAACAAGGAATTTGGTATTATCTTTTATTTGGAGTTCTGTTATTCTTAGGAGTACAAATAAAGTTTACTTGTGTGATTATGTTGATTGCGATTTTTATGGATTTGTTATTCCGTAGAGTGGCATGGAAACAATTAGGACAAATGGCTGGAGGTATACTTATTTCCTACATTGTTTGTATGCTTTTATTTACAGGATTTCAAAATATGTATTTTGAAGAATTGAAAAATGTTTCTGACACGAAAAATAAAGTGCCATATACACATTGGATTATGATGGGATTAAAAGAACGTAAATCTACGATACCTGGTATTAACTTTGTAGGAGCATTTGATTCTGATGATTATGTACTTACATTTGAAACAAAACCAGATAAGCGAATAGAGAAGAATATGGATGTAATTGTAAATAGATTACAAAAACATGGAGTAGTGGGCTATGCGGAATTTTTATATGACAAAATGCAATTTACATGGAACGATGGAAATTATTATGGTTCTGCTTTAGTAGGACAAAATCCAGTTCGAAAAGGAAACTTGATTAGAGATATCTATTATTCAGGTGGTAAGTATAATGATATTCTTATGATGATCCAAGATGGAGTGATTGTATATCTATATGCGATGTTTATTGTAAGTTGTATTTACTTTATAAAAAATAAGAAAAATGAATGTCATGTTGCCTTATTAGCTATTTTTGGTCTTCTTATATTCTTACTATTATGGGAAACAACACCAAAATATTTATTACATTATGTACCGATTTTTATTGTAGCTGGTGTATATGGAACGAAAGTATTATATGATCAAATGACAGAATATAGAAATAGGAAAAAAGAGAAGGGAACTAATGGATAAGATGCAGTGGATCGAAAAAATATCTCAAATTAAAAACAATTCAGTCATTCAAAAGGTCATGTCGAAAAAAACATTGGTAGTGATTTCTATTTTGATATTGATTGTTAGTTTAATTCCTTTGTTATGGATATCTTTTTACAATGTTCCTTCAGCAGATGATTTCAATTATAGTGTTTATACGATGAATGTGTTGAATCATCAAGGAATTGGAGCATTTTTATCGGGCATTGGGAAGATGCTTATAACAACCTATCAAAATTGGCAAGGTACTTATTCAGCAATTGTATTGATGGCATTACAACCTTCAGTATGGGGAATTGATTCTTATTTTCTAGGAACTTTTATACTGATAGGGATGTTCTTGTTTTCTAATTATTTTCTATTAAAACAAATTGTTACCACGAAATTAAAACTAAGTACATCTACTTTATGGTTAATATTTTCTCTAATTACTTTTATCAGTATTCAAACAATGCCTTCTCCAGTACAGGGATTGTATTGGTGGAATGGAGCAAGTTATTATACACTTTTCTATTCTTTTTTCCTGATTGAATTAGGTTTACTATGTCGATTACAAGAAAAGAATAAAAAGTACGATTATATTTTCATTTGTCTTTGTATTATTTTTATTGCAGGTGGAAATTATGTAACAGCATTACAACAAGTTATTTTCTTATTCTTCTTGAATGTTTATATGATTTGGAAAAAGAAAGATAAGAGTAAGATATTGTTTTTTGTGCTAGCTATCCTTGGTCTTTTAATCAATGCTTTTGCCCCTGGGAATGCTGTAAGGGCTGCTTCTGTGAGTGGATATTCTCCAATTATGGCAATTTTATTATCTTTCCAACATGCGATAGAGTTATTACTCAATTGGACGACATTGTATCATTTACTGTTTATCTTGGCGATTGTTGTACTATGTATTCCTAGCTATAAAAAAATAAATTATTCTTTCTCTTATCCAGCTATATTTATGTTGCTTACTTTTGGGATCTTTTCTGCATCTATGACCCCATCATTATTTGCCCAAGGTGGTATTGGCGAGGGAAGATTAATTAACATTATCTATTTTAGTTATTTTTATTTCATGGCAATTAATATTTACTATTGGATTGGTTGGTTTCGCTTTCAATGTGTTAAGCACCATATTTTAAATCCGAACAATACCAATGTTGTATATCGAAAATTCGCTACTGTTTTACTTTGTTTCTTTATCATACTGGTAGGATTGATCAGTGCTTCTAATTGGAATCAATATACGTCAGTAAAGGCTTATCATTCTTTAGAAAATGGAGAAGCAAAACAGTATAAACAAGAAGCGATAAAAAGATTTCAGTTATTAGAAGGAAAGCAACAAAACGTAGTACTACCACAATTTACAGTTTATCCAGAATTATTATTTTATGCGGATATTTCATCAGATCCAAATCATTGGATTAATATTCCGCTGGCTCAAATTTATCATAAGAAATCAGTCAAGTTGGAACAATAGAAAGTAGTGATAAACGATGGAAAAGAAATTAAATAAGAGAAATCATAATATTGATTTCTTAAGAGGAGTTGCAGCACTATGTATTGTTGTAATTCATACTGCATGGTGGTCAGGGACAGCTTATTTACCATCTTGGTTTTCCAATCTTACCTTATTGATCGATGTACCTGTTTTTATGTTTTTATCGGGAATGTCTTTTCACTATGTACAATCGATTGGAAAAAATCTTAAAAGTTTGTTTTCCCAATGGAAAAAGTGGCTCTATTTTTTAATCTTCTATTGTTTATTATTACTTCTCTTTTTTAGAGAAACATTTTATGCATCTGATATTTTCTCATGGATTGTTTATTTATTTCCACATAATAATCAGTTACCTGTAGTAGGGGGATCTATGTGGTATATGATTATGTATGTTGAAGTTACGATTATTTGTTCCATTATTATTTGTACAATTCGTCGTTATTATAAACAAGTAGAGGAAAAGTGTTTGAAAATTACAATAGGAATATTATTACTCATATTTTTCTATTGTGCATCAGAAGCAAATTCATTACCAATTCGATCTACTGTTCCATTTTATTCGATCATATACTTATTAGGATATTTATTATCTCAGTATAAAATGAAAGATTGGAAACAATTATTATTATTTGAAGGCATTAATTTTCTCGTATTATTGTTCACATGTTTTTGTTTTCATTATGGAATTGATGATATCCAAAGTGTGAAGTTTCCACCTTTTGTTGCTTATTTGCCATTTTCAATGATTTCTATTTTACTCTTTTGGTATTTGAAAGACCATTTACAATTAAAAAAAGAGAACTGGATTCATCAGGTTGGAAAACGTGCGATCTATTTTTACTATGCACAAGGAATATCTGCTTCATTGCTGTATTATATCTATCCTAATATACCATTTCACAATTGGTTTATTGTATTCATATGTATGTTACTTTGTAATTTGATTGGTACGACTTTAGGTGCATTCTTTTTAGAAAAGTCATATCAATACTTCCAACAAACAATAAAAATAGATAAATGGAAAAAAAGAATTTCTCATTATTTGAAATTAGAAAAGATATAAAAGAGAATTCTTTTTTTCTTGACACAAAATAAAAAATATGACATAATATCATTCGTTTTTAAAGGAGTTGGTTATATGTCTTATTCTGTACGTTTAGTGCCTTATCGTGGAGAAACTTTAATAAAAGCGAAAGATCACGATGGTATGATTTCGCCAGAGGGAGAATTTTATATTGTTGCGGAAAGAGGAGATATGGATTGGATGCATGATTCTTTTGCCGAGGGATACCTTTATTTTAGAAAACATATCAATGTAGAAAAATATTACCAAGAATATTTAGAATCTCATCCACAATTTGCTCGTATTCGTTTTTCTTATAAAGATGTATTAATTCATTTGTTTGGGTTTGTAAATTACGAATATCGTAATGAGGTTGCGGAAATTGATGTACCTAATTCCAAATATGCAGGACATCGAATTACGGATGAACAATTTTATACATTACAAAATCTTGTAAAAATCAATCGTGATAAAGAAGATGTATTGATGCAGGCTTTACGATATGATAATGGAATGGAAGATATGGAATTTTCTTATGGAAAAACATATCAGAAGAGAAGATAGAAAATAGCATAGTCTTTCTATCTTTTTTTGATATAATGAAGATAGGTGAAACTATGAAAGATGAAACATATTGTGAGAATATTGATGAAATTTTAAAAGAATTAATAACAGATAAAGAAGGCTTAACAACAGAAGAAGTATCTTTAAGACAGACACACCAGGGAAAGAATGAGTTAAAAGCAAAGAAGGCACGTACTTTATTTGATATGTTACTTGAACAATTAACAGATAAAATGATTATTATCTTATTGATCGCTTCCTTACTTTCCTTTTTTTTGGGAGAAACACTAGAAGCAATTGTTATTTTAGTTATTATCTGTATTAATATGATTGTCAGCATTGTCCAAGAGAAGAAAGCTGCTGATGCGATTGCTGCTTTGAATCAGATGAATGCTCCTTATGCATACGTGTTAAGAGATGGAGATAGAAAAAAGATTCCTGTTGCAGAACTTGTAGTAGGAGATATTGTCTATTTAGAAGATGGAAATATTGTTCCGGCTGATATTCGTCTTATCGAAGAACATCAATTAATGATCGATGAATCTTCCTTAACCGGAGAAAGTGTTCCTGTGAAAAAAGATGCGACAGCAATCTTAGATAAAGAAACTCCTTTGGCAGATCGCCTTAATATGGTTTATTCTTCTACGATTGTTACTTATGGAAGTGGATTTGGTGTAGTAACGGCGATTGGAATGAATACAGAGGTAGGAAAAATTGCCCGTATGTTAGATGATGAAGATGATTTAGAAACACCATTAAAAAAGAAATTAAATAAAGTAGGTACCACTCTTAGTATTCTAGGAATTATTGTTAGTATTCTTATTTTTATCATTGGTTTTAGTTATGGAAAAGATGTAATTTCTTTACTGATGATTTCGATTTCACTTGCTATTTCAGTAATTCCTGAAGGATTACCAGCAACATCGACAATTGTAATGGCACTTGGAGTAGAAAGAATGACTAAGAAAAACGCACTTGTGAAAAAGTTACCAGCAGTAGAGACACTTGGAAATGCTAGTGTTATTTGTACGGATAAAACAGGAACGTTAACTGAAAATAAAATGACTGTCACAAGAGTTTTGTTGTATGATCAAATTATGAATGATTTGGAAGAAATGCCAGATGAAATTCCTGAAGATATTTTTAACTGTATGGTTCTTTGTAATCATGCGACATATGAAGATGGAAAAATGATAGGGGATCCAACGGAAGGAGCACTCTTAGAATTTGCTGATAAACATCAATATCAAATAGAACAAATGAAGAAGAAATATCCTATTTTACATGAACAGCCATTTGACTCGATTAGAAAACGTATGACAATTGTTGTAAAAAAGAATCAGCAATATGTTTGTTATACAAAGGGAGCAGTAGAAGAGCTATTAGAACTTTGTACACATATTTTAAAGAATGGAAAAGAAGAACCACTTACTTATGAAGATAAAGAGCACATTATTAAAGCTTGTGAAAAATTATCGAATGATGCTTTAAGATTACTCGGTTATGCGAAAAGAACATTGACTGAACTTCCAAAAACCGAAGAAGAGGATGTAGAGATGCATCTTACATTTATGGGAATGAGTGGAATGATTGATCCTCCAAAAAAAGAAGTAAAACGTGCGATTGATACTTGTCATAAAGCCGGAATACGTGTCATTATGATTACTGGAGATCATAAATTAACTGCAACTGCAATTGCGAAAAATCTAGGAATTTACCATGAAGGGGATTATGTAGTAACTGGAGAGGAACTACATCAAATGCCAGAGGATACATTAGAAGAAAAAATTAATCGTATTAGTGTCTTTGCAAGAGTAACACCAGAAGATAAACTTAGAATTGTAAAAGCACTTCAAAAGAATAAAGAAGTGGTTGCAATGACGGGCGATGGTGTGAATGATTCGCCAGCTTTAAAAGCAGCAGATATTGGTGTTGCTATGGGAATTCAGGGAACAGACGTTGCAAAACAAGCAGCGGATATGATACTAATGGATGATAATTTTACAACAATAGAACATGCGATTCGTGAAGGAAGAAGAGTATATTTTAATATTCAAAAAGTAATTCAATTTTTACTTGCTGGTAATATATCAGAAGTATTAATTATCTTCTTAGCAATGGTAATGAACTTAGAAACACCAATCTTAGCTATTCACATACTATTTGTAAATTTAATTACAGATACACTCCCTGCCTTAGCGTTAGGAGTAGATCCAGAAGATGAGAGAACAATGACTCATAAACCAATTAAAAGTGGTAGTTTATTTGAAAAAGGAATGGTGTTTAGAATTATCTTTTATGGAATTTACATCGCATTTATATCACTTGTCGCATATGGAATTGGTAGCACGAGAGATTATAAACAATCAACGACTATGACTTTCTTAGTACTTTGTTTATCACAAATTATTCATTCATTGAATCAACATTCAAATACTGTTTCAGTATTTTCAAAGAAACATGCGAAAAACAAATATTTATACGGTGCTATGTTTATATCAGCAGTATTATTAATACCAATTACGTGTATTCCTACCATTACTAAATTTTTCTCACTTGCTCCATTAACAGGTACAGAATGGATCATTGTATTTGCACTTTCTTTGTCTCCATTACTGGTAGTAGAATTATTTAAATGGATCAAGAGAAATATAAAAACAGAAAATACCATTTTGAAGTGATATTATAAAAGTAGACAGTAAAAAAACACTAGTCTACTTTTTCTTGACTAGTTCATTTAGGTATTTTTTTGTTATATTTCTAAATCTCTACCTCTTTATATCAAATGATAAAACGAAAATGAATCGATATGTATCAATCCTAATATGATCTATAAAATGGAAATGATTTCACTAGATTTTTTACAAAAATCATTTTTTAGCACTCATCTCTTGACAATGCTAAAAGAGAGTGGTATACTTGCTGTAGCACTTAGGAAAATGGAGTGCTAAAACGATGCATGTGAGCATACAATAACTAAGAGTATTAAAGAAGGTGATGATATGCTAACATCGAGACAATCTAAGTTATTAAAGTTAATTGTAGAAGACTATATTAAAACTGCAAAACCAATTTCATCTAAGTCACTATGTAAGAATTTAAATTGTTCTAGTGCGACGATTCGTAATGAAATGGGTTATTTAGAAGAGTTAGGACTTTTAGAGAAAACACATACATCTAGTGGTCGTATTCCTTCTGAGAAAGGATATCGTTATTATGTCGACCATATTATGAAACCAAAAGAATTATCTGGTGATGATGTATTAAAGTTACAACAAATATTCAAAAATCATTCTTTGGTATTAAGTGATGCGATTAAACAGTCTATGGAAATTGTGTCAGAACTTACCAATTATACCGCAATTGTACTTGGTAAATCTTCAAAAGATAATCGTGTTAGTAAAGTAGAAGTTGTTCCATTAGAACCAACGAAGTTACTAGCAATCGTTATTACTGATAAGGGACATGTTGAACATAAAACAATGATGCTTCCGGAGACGATTTCGAAAGAAGAGGTTACGAAGACAGTTGAATTAATTAATAAATTAATTGTGGGAACACCAATTGATGAAGTATCTGCTAAACTAGAGTTTGAAGTAAAACCAATCATTGGTAAATATGTTACCCAACATGAAGCGTTATATAATGCCTTCTATAATGCATTTGCTGACTTCGCACAAGAGTCTAAAATGCAGATGGCAGGAGCAAGTAAATTTATTTCACTTCCAGAGTTTTCTGATGATACAGAAAAGATTCGTGATATCTTATCGAAATTTGAAGATAAAGATTTGATTCAAAATATTGAAAAAAATGATGAAGATGGTATCAATATTTATATAGGTAGTGAAAATGATTTTGATCAGAATGTAACGATTATTAAAACAAATTATGAAACTGATGATGGAGAAGAGGGAACAATTGCTTTAATTGGTCCAAAGAGAATGGAATATGATCGTGTCATTGGTTTATTAGATTTTATAAAAAAACATATAGGAGAGTGATTTTTAGTGAATGAAGAAACAAAAGAAATAAAAGAAGAAGAAAAACATGCTCATCATGAAGAGGAAAAATCTCATCACGAACATGAGAAACATCACGATCATCCACATCACGAGGAACACAAACACCATCCTCATGAGGAACATGGTTCGCATGACCATCATGAACATGCAAAATCACATGAGAAACACCATGATCATCATGAAAAACCAGGAAAAGAGAAAAAGATTGTTCATGATTTAGAAGAGAGAATGAAGAAGTTAGAAGCATCTTTAAAAGAAGCTGAAGAAAAAGCAATGCGAGAAAAAGCAGAAGCAATTAACTATCGTAAAAGAAAAGATGATGAAGTAGCTCGTATGATGAAATATGCAAGTGAAGATATGATAAAAGAGATTCTTCCAATTGTCGATTCATTTGAACGAGCAATTGATATGGATGATGATAATCTAGAAGATGAAGTATCAAAGTTCTTAGCTGGCTTCAAGATGATTTACTGTAATTTAGTAAATGTATTAGAAAAATATGAAGTAAAAGAAATAGAAGCTATGGGAAAAGAATTTGATGCCAACTTCCATCAAGCGGTTTTAACAGAACCAAGAGATGGAGTGGAATCTGGTATTGTCATTGAAGTATTACAAAAAGGTTATATGTACAAGGACAAAGTACTTCGTCCTAGTATGGTAAAAGTAAGTGAATAAAGGAAAGGTGATTATATATGAGTAAAACAATAGGAATTGATTTAGGTACAACAAATAGTTGTGTCTGTGTATATGAAGGGGGAGAAGCAAAAGTAATTGCTAACCCAGAAGGAAATCGTACAACACCATCTGTTGTCGCATTTAAAAAAGGAGAAATTATTGTAGGAGATGCTGCAAAACGTC
>CALVQD010000006.1 GCA_944355255.1 uncultured Bacilli bacterium | reverse complement strand
ATATTCTTCTAAAGTATTACAAATTACCTCTAAATCTTTGATAGAACGAGTAAGCCTATCTAGTTTATAGACAATAATTTTATTGGTTTTTCCTTCTTTCATATCTGCCATCATTTCTTGGAACTTTGGTCTATTGGTGTTTTTTGCAGATACTCCTTCTTCACGATAAACCTTATAAATCTCATAACCTTCAAATTTACATAATTGTTTTAGTTTTTCTTCTTGTTCATCTAGGCTATGTCCAAACCTAGATTGATCTTCTGTACTTACTCTTGGATATAGTGCAGCAACAACTTTAGTTTTTTGTTTTTTCATTTATTTTTTTATCAACTCCTTTGCATACGAAAAAACACAAGAAAGTAATTTTCCTTGTGTCATAAACAATAACTAAAAATTATATAAAGACTAAGACCTAATCATTATTAGGTAGAATTTTATCTACCTTACTTAATTATAAGCCCCCGCATTCGAAAAGTCAGTAGGAAATTTCATGATGGGTTTAGTATTAAATATAGTAGAACTAAAAAATATAAAATATCATAATTTATAAAGCAAAATGTCAAAAATAAACTATCAAATTAACTTTTATTTATAGAATTTAGAATAGAAATATATTTAGTTAAAGTAATTATTATATTATTATTTGGTAAGTATATTTTATCCTCATTACTATAAAGCATAGCAAGTAATACCATATTATCTTTTTTAACAATAATTCGATGTGGTTCTTCTATACTGATATTGGTATTTGCAATTTTGATAAGATGTCCTGGTAAAAAATTAATTTTTAAGTTTCCTGTACTAACTTTCATTTTAATTTTATCTTTAATTTCACAAGGAAAAGGTAATTCGTTTATGACTGTTTTCATAAATATTCATCCCTCCTTTGAGTATGAAAAAAGTCCATAGCATCAAATACTATGAACTTTTCTTTATATAGAAATCGCCAAATGTGCGACTTTCAACCTCAATGGAGCAAGTGACGGGAATCGAACCCGCGTCCTAGCCTTGGCAAGGCCATGTTCTACCATTGAACCACACCTGCATATTTCCATTATATGAAATATTTACTCATTTGTAAACTATTTTTTGAATAAAAAAGAGAGAATATCTCTCTTTTCGGGGGTGTTATCAAGGTTTTGCCAAACCCACTATATTATATGTCCTTCTTTTCTTTTTCGTATGTGTGTAACACTAGGGGATACATATTTTTTCTTCTTGTTCATATACTTAAGTGAAAAGGAGGAATTAATCATGGAAACACTAAAAGTTTCATCAAAATCAAACCCAAATTCTGTGGCAGGGGCACTGGCAAATGCGGTGAGAGAACACGATAACGTAGAGATTCAAGCAATTGGTGCAGGGGCACTTAATCAAGCGATTAAAGCAATTGCTATTGCTCGTGGATTTGTTGCTCCATCTGGAAAGAATTTAGTTTGTATTCCTGCATTTACAGATATTGTAATTGATGGGGAAGAGAGAACTGCCATTAAATTAATTGTAGAAAGTAAATAATACCCAATTGGGTATTTTTTTGCCTTAAAAAAGACATTTACAATATAATATAAAATTTAGTATAATAAAATTATATAGAGGTGATGGAATGTTTCGTAAACGTTTTAGTAATAAAAAGATCGATATTGAAAGCATTAACGGCGTGTTAAATTTGACGAACAAGATATTAAAGATCGCATATATTTTAATTGTAATTATAGGAATTTATGCGATTACATTAATTGCGAAAGTATGGAATGTGAAAGCATTTTTCTTTACAGTTCTAAGTATTTTATCGCCACTTTTTGTAGGAATTGTGATCGCATGGTTATTTAATCCATTTGTTACTTGGCTTCAGAAAAAAGGAATACGAAGAGGTCTTGGAACGACGATTACTTATATTGTTTTATTTAGTGTTTTATTTATTATCATGCAAGCGATTATACCAATGTTAATCGATCAGATCAATGAATTTGTAAAAACATTACCAAGTGTCTTTCATACAGTGAAATATTGGATTGAAGATATATTCACAAAAGTTGGCGAATTAGTCAATATGAATACCGATAGTTTGAAAGAAAATATATTTAAAGAAATTGAAACATTTGGTTCTGGACTTGTAAAAGGACTTCCACAGATGACACTTAGTTTTGCATCTTCTGTATTTTCAGGAGCAGGAGTCATATTAATTGGCTTAGTCATTGGATTTTATTTCCTACTTACTTTTGATAGTGCTGGAGATAGTATTTTTGAATTAGTACCGAAGAGATTTCGTAAAGAGACAAAAGAATTGTTTCGTCATATAAATACTTCATTACAACGCTTTGTACGTGGGGCATTAATTGACTGTACTGTTGTGTTTGTTGTAACGAGTGTAGGGCTTTGGATTATTGGATTAAAAGCACCATTATTATTTGGATTGTTCTGTGGAATTATGAATGTAATTCCATATGCAGGGCCTTATATTGGAGGTTTTCCGGCAGTGGTGGTTGGGTTTGCACAATCTCCAATGATTGGATTTTTAACACTTTTAGTGATTGCTATTATTCAATTCGTGGAGGGGAATTTCTTCCAACCATTGATTATGAGTAAGACGACGAAGTTGCATCCGGTTACAATTATGGTTGGTCTTTTGATATTTGGTCATTTCTGGGGAATTCTTGGAATGGTGGTATCAACACCAATTATTGCGTCAATTAAAACAATTTTTATGTATTTTGATGAAAAATATGATATACTAGAAGCATCTGAAAGCGAAGAATAAGAGATATAGATAATTATATTCATTTTAAAGAGAGTCTATGGGTGGTGGAAATAGATAGTGTTGTAATTATTTGCTCCTCTTAGAGTGTAAGTAAAGCTTACCGGGGATACCCGTTATCATAATTAAGAACAAATAGGATGGTACCGCGTAATTCGCTCCTAGATTTACGCGGTTTTTTTATGGGAGGAAGAATATGAAAATAAAAGAAACAATACCACGCATTTATTTAATTTGTGGGCGTGCACGTCATGGAAAAGATGAGATTGCAAAAGTTATTCAAGAATATTATTATAATTTAGATATGGATACAATGAATTTACGTTATGCACATTATATTAAAGAGTATGCAAAAAATATTACAAATTGGGATGGAAGTGAGGAAACCAAACCACGAGCATTATTACAAATGCTTGGTACTGATATCATTAGAAAGAGAATTGATAATGATTTATTTATTAAGCGTATGATTGATGATGTTCAAGTATATGGGTATTTCTTTGATGTGATTACAGTCTCTGATGGACGCTTTGTAGATGAGATTGTGAAGTTAAAAGAAGCATATCCAAATACAGTTGTGATTCATGTTTATCGACCAGATTTTGAGAGTGGGCTAAAGAAAGAAGAACTTGCTCATGCGACAGAACATGGTTTAGATGATTTCCACGATTATGATTATGAGATTATCAATGATGGAACTTTAGAAGATTTAAGAAAGAAAGTATTTGATATATTAGAAAGGATTGAGAAGTAATGAAAGATTTAAAGAAGTTATATACAGATTTTTTTGTGAGTAAAGGACATGTATTCATTCCTTCAGCTCCAATTATTCCAGAGAATGATCCAACTTGTTTATTTAATACGGCAGGAATGCAACCGTTAGTTCCATATTTATCAGGGCAACCACATCCTTTAGGAACTCGTTTAACAGATTATCAGAAGTGTTTTCGTTTAACAGATTTAGATGAGATTGGAGATACGACACATCATACTTTCTTTGAGATGTTAGGAAATTGGTCTTTAGGAGATTATTTTAAGAAAGAGAGTATTACATGGAGTTATGAGTTTTTAACAAGTGTATTAAACTTTCCAAAAGAAAGATTAGCTGTTACTGTTTTCAAAGGGGATGATATGATTCCAAGAGATGAAGAGAGTGCAGAGTTATGGGAGAGTTTAGGGATTTCTAAAAAGCATATTGCTTATCTTGGAAAAGAAGGAAATTGGTGGAGTCTTGGTGGTGGTGTAGGACCATG
>CALVQD010000005.1 GCA_944355255.1 uncultured Bacilli bacterium | reverse complement strand
TTTGTAATACTATAGTGTTGTCCTGATGTACCTGAATATGTATAAAAAATATTTTCTTTACATCCTGATCCTCCCGTGTCACTACATGTTCCAACAATTGTTCTAGAACCTGATGTCCATGCGGTATCTCCACCACTACTAACACAGGTTGGAGGTATTTTATCAATTCTAGTAACTTGGAAAACACCACCATTTAAGTTTTCTCTTTCATTATAAGTATCTCTTACACGAGCAATAATATATCCATTCTCATCAAACCATACTTCTGTATCAATATCTTGAGTAACTGTCCAATGTAATCCCCCATCCAAAGAATATTCAAACACATATCGATTTTTATTCACATTTGGGTAATGAATTGTAACTGTTTTTCCAACATTTGTCCAAACAGATGCCCCTGGGTCTACACTGTATGTCGGTCTTGTTGCATCCGGAGCAGTAGTTGCTTCCCCTTCATTAAATTTATATTCTCTTGTATAATCATCATTTATTTTAATTAAGACGTAATCACTATCTAAAAATTCTTCGCCAGTTTTTGGATTTTCTAAATGTTGATCAATATAACCAGCTTCTTTTAATGTTTTTAACGTAATTGTTACTCGTCCTCCTGTTTCTTCCAATTGTGGAAACTGTTCTTTATATACTAAGGAGTATTGTTCTGCCGCTAGAAAAATATCTTGTAAAACATTTTCGTATTCTTGATTGCTACTATTTCTTAAAGTTCTAGTCAATGTAGGTAGTGCTACTAATAATATAATGGCAAGTACAGCAATGACTCCAATTAATTCAATTAATGTAAAACCCTTACTTTTATTCTCCATCAAAATCTCTCCCTATAATACATATCTATTGTAACATTTTTACTAAGATAATCGCAACAAAAAAATGACAGGCAATGTTAATCACCTGTCATAAAATACCATGTTGGAAACCATTGTAAACGTTTTATATACTCTCTTGTAGTCCAATTACCTGATAATACAGGATAGAAATAAACAAAGCAAAGAAATGCAAAAGATATATAAATCAAGATGATTTCTTTTCCCCACTTACATTTTTCTAATATTTGATTTCCGACATAACCAAGTGCGAGTGCTAAAAAGATAACAGCCGGATAATAGTGGTATATAAAAGTAATTCTAGTGATGTAAACCCATGGTAGATAAACCGAAAGATACCCAATCACAATAAACCATGCCACTTTGTCTTTCTTTTTAATAGCTAACATCAAGGTTGCCACCATTGCAAGAAGACCACCCCACCATACAAACGGATTTCCAAACGCTGCAATACTACTAACTGCTCCAAGGTGGGTTGTTGATTCATTCCATGCATACCAAATTGGTCGTAACATAAGAGGCCATTCATACCAAGCGGATTGATATGGATGTGTCGCCACCAAATCGTAATGATACTCAAACATATGGGCATTATAATCAATTACATTCTTGGTGTATTGAACAATATCCGTAATATCATAGATAAATATAAACGATAAATAATAGATCACTAATGGAATGATAACAAAGAATAGTACACAATGTAAAATCGTTTTCCATAAGTTTGGAATAAAACTTTGATAAACATGTAAATCCATTTCATCTTTAGAATGATTCTTTTCTACCATTTCTTTCGCATGTAAATATTCTTTATAACGACGATAGATATTCATAAAGAATAACACTGCTATTCCAATAAATCCATAAGCAACATTCCATTTACTAGCAAAACCAATGCCCACAAAGATTCCACACCAGAATAATGGTTTATAAGTTTTCTTTAAATCACTGTCGTAAAAACTCATCCGATAATAACGATACATAAAATAATAAATTAACATCGTAAATATCACAGCATATGTATCAATCGTAGCAATACGCGATTGTGTAAAATGCATAAAGTCAAATGCAAACAAGAACGTTCCCGCAAAGCAAATCAACGTTTTTTTAAACATTTGTTTTAAAAATTCATATAAAATTGGTAACATGAGTATTCCAAATACAACTCCAGCAACTCTCCATCCAAATGGATTCATACCAAAAATAGAAATTCCAACTGAAATAATTTCTTTTCCTAATACAGGATGTGTATTCTCATAAATTGGATACCCTTTTAACTGCTCATAAGCTGTTCTAGCATGATAAATCTCATCAAAATAAGTAGAATCATAATAAGATGGATCTAATGAAATCATGTCTTGTTCATCAATCAATTCTTTTCCAGTCCGAGAATAACTCGTTCCATCTACATATGTTACATCAGCAAGTTCTTGTTTACCGGCTATTTTAAATCCAATTTCATTCATGACAACTGCTTTATTATATCCACGAATTCGAATATAACGATTTCCAATGATAGAAACTGGTTTTTCTGTCCAGGCATATATTGAAATATTATGAATCAATGCAACTGGTTTCCAATTTATTTTATCTGCAGATGCTTCTATTTCAAAACTAACATCATTTAAATTGGCAGTATTCCCGTATGGATCATCTCCTACTCCAACTAAAAAATATACCGCATCAATTTCTGCATCTTTAATATCTAAAATGACTGAATCGCCATTGACATCAGGTTTCCAATAATTATTTGCCATTTTCGTTGTACCTAAATTTAAAAAAGCAAGTACAGCAAATAAGAGAGTAACAATTCCAAGACAAATCCAATCTAATCTCGTAAACTTCTCTCTTGTTTTTGTTTTCTCATACATAAATTTTTCTTTTGTTTTTTTCTTTTTTTGCCACATGCTTACACCTACTTACTATAAAATTATTATATCAACTTTCTAAAAAAACGGCAACTATGACTGTACCGTTCCTTTTAAGTGTTTAATCACCTTTTTCTCAATACGAGAAATATAAGATTGACTAATATTTAACATTGTCGCAACTTCTTTTTGTGTCTTTTCTTTTTGTCCATATAACCCATACCTTAAAATCATAATCTCCTTATCTCTTCCCTTTAATTTGGAAATTTCCTGATATAATAATTTCTTTTCTGTCTCTTCTTCTAATCCTTTTGTAACAATATCAGCATCGGTACCAAGAACATCCTCTAAATGTAATTCATTTCCTTCTCCATCATAACTTAAACTATCTTCAAAACTAATCTCTGTTTTTCTCTTTTTATTTTTTCGAAGATACATCAATATCTCATTATCAATACATCTAGATGCATAAGTTGCCAATTTAATATTTTTATCTAACTTATAGGTGTTTACCCCTTTAATCAGTCCAATTGTTCCAATACTTACTAAGTCTTCTAAATCAATACCAGTATTTTCGTATTTTTTAGAGAGAAAGACCACCAATCGTAAGTTATGTTCAATTAATTTCGCACGTGCTTTCTTATCTCCCTGCATAGAAAGTTCCACATATTTTGTTTCTTCTTCTCTAGAAAGAGGTTCTGGTAATTTATCACTACTTCCTACAAAAAATAAATTATATTCATCCCATAATAACTGTTTTAAAAAGTTCCATAATTTAATTAACATTTAACCCTCCAATACTTTTGTTCCTAATATCATTTCTACACCATCCATACGAATATCATCTTCTAAAATACCAACTAAAACTTTCTTTCGATCACCTATCCCTTCTATATGAATACAATCTAATAAAAAGCATGAAAGTAATCCATCTTTCCCTACTGCATGATATGGAATATAAATCGGTGATTGAATCTTGTTTTTTATAATACTTGGATTTATTAATAACACTGGACGCTTAAAATACGGATCTTGAATTTGATTTCCAGTATCTAAAAATGCTGTCATATGATATTTCTTTTTTTTCCATGTAAATGAGACTTGATAATAAGATGCATAATTTGTCTTTAACTGCTTCATCTGTTTTAAATAGAAATAAATAATTACTGGAGACGCAAACAAAAGAAGCCACACATTCATAGATATTCCACTATGGAAAAAAATAAGTCCTTTTTGTTCCATCGCAAATTGTACATTTAATACATAAAGTCCTCCACCCAGAACAATACTATTCAAATACAAATAAATCATATTTTTTACAAAATATCGTTTATTTTGAAAACGAAAGGTAATCAGTACCATAAAAATGCTAATCATAACTTTTAATAAAAATAATGTAAATGAATTCAGAGGAAGAAAAAGAAAAAAGATAGAAAGTGCTCCAACAAATGCTCCTTTGATACAAGAGAAAATAGATACACCTCTTTTTAGAAGATAAGAAACACTAAGTAAAAGTAAAAAATCAAATCCAAAATTAATAAAAAAAACAAGATCGAGATATACTTTCATAGCATCACCATGAATAGAATATCATCTCTCCTGT
>CALVQD010000004.1 GCA_944355255.1 uncultured Bacilli bacterium | reverse complement strand
CCATTCCATTACTTAGACGAACACGGGCATATTTACGTAATGCTGAGTTTGGTTTCTTTGGTGTCATTGTTCCAACACGAGTACATACTCCACGTTTTTGAGGAGCATTTAAACTTGTTTGTTTTTTGTCCTTACTGTTGTAACCAATATTCAAAGCAGGTGATTTTCTCTTTGATGTTTTACTTTTTCTACCCTTACGAATAATTTGATTAATTGTTGGCATATTTTCTCTCCTTTCTTTCCACACTACCAGGTGTTTCATCATTGTTCTAAATGAAAGATTTACCGAAGTAAACCTTTTTCAAACATAAATAGTTTAACATTATAATATATTCATGTCAAGTAAAATCATGACATAAAAACCAAAAACACAACTATTCATATTGTGTTTCGTATCCATTTGTCGTATAGTGTTCACAATTCAAATATGGTTTATACTGTTCATCACTTGAAGTATAAGTAACATACCCAGAGCATATATTACCATCTGAATCTTTTACTTGATCTAAAAAACCAAGAGAAGTTAATTGTTCTAAAGTAATATGCATCGTAGTATCATCACTCATTTCTTCATACTGTTGTTCCACATATGCTCTTGCAGCTATCCTTAAACTATCTTCTAATGTCAGATAATAATTTTCATCCACAACAGTTTGTGTACTTTCTTCTTCTGTTTTATGTGTAATCACACCTGGTACTGTATCGCCATTTACCTCTTGTTCAATACTTGTTCTTGAAGAATCGTTACTTGGTATGTCCATCATATGTTGAAATTGATTTAATAATATATAAATTACTAGTAATACACAAGCGATTATTCCGCAGTATAAAATCATATCTTTCTCTCCCCAACCGCGATTATTCAACCTTTTCATTCTATTCCCCCCTTTAAAATAATTTTTTTACAGAAACATGCTCCTTAAAACGATATAGTTTTGCAGGTCTACCTACTCCATTCATATCATAATCATTCGTATCTTCAATCAAACCAAGTGAAATAAACTTTTTACGAAAATTACGACGATCAAATTTTCTTCCTAAAATTGATTCATATATCTTTTGAATTTCTGGCAATGTAAAATCACTTGGAAAAATCTTCTTTAAAACTTCACTATCCAATAACTTATCTTTTAATTTTTCCATTGCATTTTGTAGTATCTCTTGATGATCATACCCTATTTTTGGAAGTTCATGTATATCAAACCACTTCGTTTCAAATGAAACTTCTGTAGTAAGTTTTAATGCTTCTAAATCACTCATAAATCCAAGATAACTTACTGCCATAACAGGAACGTCAAGCATACGATCTGGAGTACTACAAGTAGAAACTTCTTCGAGTTCTAAATCTGTAAAATGAAACTTCTCTTCTAACTCTCTCGTAATTGCTTCCATACACGTTTCATGAATGGAAACATAAGTTGTTGGTAACACCCAATAACCTTTATATGGTTCTTCTTCTTGCTTTAAAAGTAATACTTTAATACATCCTTGATCAATTGTATAAAGGCAAGCAATTGACTCTATCAAACGCAAATAATCTTTCGTATGGTTTTTCATATAGTTCTCCTTACCAGAAACAAATATGTGTTTCAAATACACCACATAGTATATCATTTTCTTTTTCTTTGTCAAGAAAAAAGAGACATAACGTCTCTTATTTAAATGGATCTAAACAAGCTTCAAAAGAATCACCAAACATTAATTCTAATACAAAGTCAATCAGATGTGGTAACATAACTAAAATTGCAAGCACTACAATTCGTTTGATAAATGTACTTCCTGCTTTCTTCATTGCTTCAGCATCATCACTTGTCGTTGCTTTAAAGAAATCTAAGATTCCAAAAATAACTACCAATGCAGCACAAGCACCTCGAACCCATTTATAAATGTCTCCTAATAAATTGTTTAAGTTGCTTCCCATGATGACACAACCATCAGCAGAATTGATTTCCATATCAAATAGTGGCTTTTCATGAGTCTCTTCAGGACTATCATCCTCACTATTTTCTTTTACTCCATATTTATCTTTCATATTTTGAACAGCTGTATCTGCATAACTATCTAAATTTGGTTTAATACTTTTATTATAATCAATTTCGACATTCAAATCACCTGTACAAACAGCCCCCATTTCAATAGATGTAGCAGAAGCATCACTACAAGCAGTAGAACATACATCTTTTCCAAATGATTCAGCAGTCGCACTATTAATGTTTACATTGTTTTTAAAATCAATTTCCTTGGCTTTTTCTAATACAATAGGTGCAAGATCTGTTGTACAAGTCGTTGTACATGAATTAATAGCCTCTATTTGTGCATGATTTTCAGCAGTAACAATGCTAGCAATATTTTGATTTCGATCATTTGTCACATCGTGACACACACTGCCCTCACGATTACTATATTTTGCATAATATTCATCATAGTTTTTACAAACTCTTTCACAATCCGATTTAATTGCATCTCCACTCGACTGCGTACAATAAGACACACATTGATCTACATCTTGTTGTTGTACTGATGCATTATACATTGCACATGTTTTTGTTTCAAAAGCATTTACACCACAAGAATCAGAACAAAATTTTTCAACTTTATCTGCTTTGGCATTTGAACAAGATTCTATTTTTGAAACACAACTTTGTTCGCATGCTGCTGAAATACCTGTAACATTACATTTTTGTTTTACACTAATATATTCATATGGTCTCCCAAATACACTTGTATAACCTGCTGTTCCATTCTTAAATTCATTTGCGTATCGTGTCCATTCTGATTTTTGACAACTTCCATAACTTGAAATTGAGGCTGTAGCTTCTCTATAATCATAATAAGTTGCCATTACATGGCTTCCAGAATATCTTTTCATCTCAGGCAAATTGCTTCTATTAGTGTTAAATTGAACAGAACCATTACATTTCTCCGCAGCATAAACATTTTGATAATATGCAATACAACTCGTTCTCCATTTTTGATTTTCTGTTTGATCTTCTGCTTCTACAAAAAGAATAGATAAAGAAAAAAACAACATAACGGCTAATAAGATTTTTCCTATATACTTCTTCACGGTATCACCCACCATTAGTTTCATTATATAACATTTAGGTTATAAATTACAATCTTTTTCTATCGGTTTTACATCTTTCCAGCACAAAACACTTCCAATAGGAAGTGAAAATTTACAAGTGATTATTTTTTATGTTATATGATGATTATTTAAATGGGTCTAAACAAGCTTCAAAAGAATCACCAAACATTAATTCTAATACAAAGTCAATCAGATGTGGTAACATAACTAAGATTGCAAGCACTAAAACTCGCTTGATAAATGTATTTCCGGCTTTCTTCATTGCCTCAGCATCATCACTTGTTATTGCTTTTAAGAAATCCAAAACTCCAAAAATAACTACCAATGCAGCACAAGCACCTCGAACCCATTTATAAATATTTCCTAATAGATTTTTTAAATTATCCCCCATAATGGCACAACCATTATATCCATCAAGTTTTCTGAAGTATGGCTTTTTATGTAGTTCTTTTTTCGCTTCCGTTTCTTCTATCGTCTCATTTTTATACGTATCAAACAACTCAGTATACAATTTTTCTTCTTTGCTTTGACTATTTGTACACTGTGATAAAAGTGGGTTTTGATTATCATCACATGACCAATGATTGTCTTTTAACCATTGAGCGAATTTATCTCCAGCAACTCCTCCCTCCTCTTCTATCTGCTCTTTTAATTCCTCTTCTTTCATTTTATTTCCATCTAAATCGGTACATTCTCCATCTTTACATTCCCATCCGTATATTTCCTTATAATCTTCTTCTGCTTGACTCCCACTAGGAGTATTAGAACTGTCTCCGACCACAGGTCCATCCATATTATCTGCCTTTACAACTAATGGAAATAATAAATTCATACAAATAAACAGTACTAAAAAATATTTAATGATACGATTCATATCTACACTCCTCTTCCATTTTTATTTCATGATACTTTTCCGATATGATATATAGGACTTCTAATTCGCTTATACATGTATTTCTTACATAATTTGTTTAACGCAAAAAAGTTATTTCCACACTGAAAATAACTTTCTATCTTTGAAAATTTGTAAAGAATATATAGGAATAATAAGGTATCGATACCTAAATGCCCCCCCCCACGGTAACTTTTTGTTAATCATTACAGCTCTCATCGTTTACATCACGCTACCTTTTTTCTATATTTACAATATAACAAAAAACAATAGAAAATGCAACTATAATAGTAAAATAAATGTCGAAATCAGAAACAAACTATATATAAATTTGTATAATCATAAAAATGTTTATTTATATTTATGTTCTTTCTCCTTATGATTGACAAAAGTTTTATTTTTAAATAAAAAATAATGTAATTTTCTAGTAGTTCAGAAAAATATAAAATAATAATTTTGAAAACGAAAAAAAGTTGAGATAATCTCAACTTTTTAGTCCATTAATTCTTGTTCTAGAGCTTCTAGAGGTTCATCTTGGAATAAATCATTTTCCAAATGGTAAGTTGCTTTACGATATTCTTTTGCTCCTGTACCAGCTGGAATTAATTTACCAATGATAACTGTTTCTTTTAATCCATTCAAGTGATCTACTTTTCCATGAATTGCAGCATCCGTTAAGATACGTGTTGTTTCTTGGAATGAAGCAGCAGATAAGAATGAATCTGTTTCTAGACTTGCTTTTGTAATACCAAGTAATACTGGTCTACCAGTAGCAGGTCTTTTTCCTTCTAGAATTAATCCTTTATTTACTTCTGTAAAATGATTAATATTAACCATTGTTCCAGGTAAGAATAAACTATCACCAGAATTAATAATCTTAATCTTAGAAATCATACGTCTTGCCATGATTTCAACGTGTTTATCAGAAATATCAACACCTTGACCACGATAAACTTTTTGAATTTCCATCAAAATATATTGTTGTACTGTAATTGGGTCTGTTACAACAAGTAATTCTTTTGGATTGATTGCACCATGTGTTAAACGTTCTCCAGCACGTACTTCTTGTCCTTTTTCAACAGCAAGTTTTGCGCCATAATTACTTGTATGTTCTTTCTTGTCAGCATCATTTGCAACAGTAATCACAAATTTACCGTTTTGTTCTTCAATATTTGTAACAACTCCATTAATTTCAGAAATAGTTGCCTTTCCTTTTGGATTACGTGCTTCAAAGATTTCTTGTACACGAGGAAGACCTTGTGTAATATCATCTCCACCAGCAACTCCTCCGGTATTGAAGTTTCTCATGGTAAGCTGAGTACCAGGTTCACCAATTGATTGTGCTGCCATAATACCAACTGCTTCTCCAACTTCTACAATATGTCCAGTTGCAAGATTACGTCCATAACATTTACGACATACACCATGATCTGTTTTACAAGTAAGTACCGTTCTAATTGGAACTTTCGTAATACCTGCTTTAATAATTTTATCAGCAATTTGTTCTGTAATGTAATCATTACGTTCAGCAATGACTTCTTTTGTTTCTGGGTTGATAATTCTTTTGTTTGCATATCTACCAATAATACGATCTTCTAATGATTCAATCACTGTACCATCGTTTTCATTGATGAATGCTTCTACTAAGATACCTTGATCAGTACCACAGTCTTCTTCTTTTACAATAACATCTTGAACAACATCTACTAAACGTCTTGTTAAGTATCCAGCTTCTGCTGTTTTTAATGCTGTATCAACGGCTCCTTTACGAGCACCGTGTGTTGATAAGAAGAATTCATTGATTTTCATACCTTCACTAAATGAAGAAGTAACTGGGATCTCTACTTGTCCACCACTTGGTTTTGCGAATAATCCACGCATACCAACTAATTGCGTATAACTTCCGATATCTCCACGGGCTTTTGAACGAATCATTGTAGCAATAGAGTTATCTGGATGTTCTTTTAACCATTCTTCTAGACTTGCAGAAATTTTATTTTTAGCTTTTGTCCAAATATCGATAACTTGGTTATAACGTTCTTCATCTGTAATTAATCCACGTTTGAATTGTTTGTTAATTTTATCAACCATTGCTTGACTTTCTTCTAGGATTTCTTTCTTATCTTCACTTTCTACAACATCTGAAATAGCAATACTAATTCCTGATAATGTAGAGTGTTTGAATCCTAAGTCTTTTAATTTATCAAGCATAACAGATGTTTCAGTTGTTTGATATCTCTTATATACTTGAGCAATTAGTTTTTCTAATATCTTTTTATTAAATGCATCTACTAGAGGCATTTCACTAATTGCTTTCTTAATATCAGTTCCTCTATCTAAGAAGTACTTAGATGGTGTCACACCTTCAATATTGTCCGTTGTTCCATCGTTGATATATTGGAATGAATCTGGGAAAATTTCATTGAAAATTAATTTACCAGGTGTTGTTACTAAATACTTGTTACGATAAGTATCTGGGAAGATTTTATGTTTAAATGAATTTACTGGAATTGCAATACGTGTATGAAGTGTAATTTCACGTCTTTCATATGCCATGAGTGCTTCATTATCATCTTTAAATACTCTTCCTTCACCAGGTAATCCAGCTTTTTCCAAAGTGATGTAATAGTTACCAAGTACAATATCTTGTCCTGGAGTAACGATTGGTTTTCCATCCTTTGGACTTAAAATATTGTTAGCACCTAACATTAAAAGTCTTGCTTCAGCTTGAGCTTCTTCTGTAATAGGTACGTGAACAGCCATTTGGTCTCCATCGAAGTCTGCGTTAAATGCAGTACATACAAGTGGATGTAAACGAATTGCTCGACCATTGATTAACTTTGGTTCAAATGCTTGAATACCAAGTCTATGTAATGTTGGAGCACGGTTTAACATAACTGGGTGTTCTTTAATCTTTTCTTCAACAACATCCCATACTCTAGGATCTTGATTATCGATCATTCTTTTTGCAGCTTTAATATTGCTTGCGATTTCTTTTGAAACTAAACCGTTAATAACATGTGGTTTAAATAATTCTAGTGCCATCTCTTTTGGGATACCACATTCATACATTTTTAAATCTGGTCCAATTACGATAACACTACGTCCAGAATAGTCAACACGTTTACCAAGTAAGTTTTGACGGAAACGTCCTTGTTTTCCTTTTAACATACTAGATAATGATTTTAGTGGTCTATTTCCTGGACCAGTAATATTACGTCCACGACGTCCGTTATCAAAAAGGGCATCTACCGCTTCTTGTAACATACGTTTTTCATTTTGAATGATGATAGTAGGAGCTCCTAATTCCATCAATTTCTTTAAACGATTATTACGGTTAATAACACGACGATATAAGTCATTTAAATCACTTGTCGCGAATCTTCCACCATCTAATTGAATCATTGGACGAAGTTCTGGTGGAATCACTGGAAGTGCAGTTAAAATCATCCATTCTGGACGGTTTCCACTTTCATAGAAAGCATCTAACACATCCAAACGTTTGATTAAACGAACACGTCTTTGACTTTGTGTATCTTTAATTTCATCTAATTCTTTTTTAATTTCATTGATAGAAGCTTCTAAATCAACTTGTTCTAAAAGTTCTTTAATTGCTTCTGCACCCATTCCAACACGGAATGTATCCCCATACTTTTCATAATAAGCACGGTATTCTTTATCACTGATAATTTGTTTTTTCTCTAGTGGTGCTGGTCCTGGGTCAAGTACAACATAACTAACGAAATATAATACTTCCTCCAAATCTCTTGGACTCATATCAAGGACAAGTCCCATACGAGATGGAATCCCTTTAAAGAACCAGATGTGAGACACTGGAGTAGCAAGTTCAATGTGTCCCATACGTTCACGACGTACTTTACTTCTTGTAACTTCTACTCCACATCGATCACATACAATGTTTTTATATCTTAAACGTTTATACTTTCCACAAGCACATTCAAAATCTTTGGTTGGTCCAAAAATCTTTTCGCAGAAAAGTCCATCTCTTTCTGGTTTTAAGGTTCTATAATTAATGGTTTCTGCTTTTTTTACTTCACCATAAGACCATGAACGAATCTTTTCAGGAGAAGCAATTCCAATTCTAATTCCTTCAAAACTATTTGCATCCATTAATCTTCATCCCCCTCTACACCGTTTTCTACATTCATAATATCTTCATCTGTAGGACCTTCTAAATCATCTAAATTTTCTTCTTCATCGATGGTATCTTCAAATTCTTCTTCTACTTGTTCTTCATTTTCTAAAACATCTAGTTCCAATTCTTTTTCCGTAATTGGTTCTTTTTCTACTTCTTCATTTGTTAAGTAGATATCTTTTTCTTCCTCTTCTAAGTCTTTTAACTCTTTAAATTCTCCCTTATCATTTAAGATTGTAATATCAAGTCCAAGTGCTTGGAATTCTTTCATTAATACTCTAAATGATTCTGGAATACTACTTGGTGGGATTGGTGTTCCTTTGACAAGTGCTTCATATACTTTTACACGACCAACGACATCATCTGATTTAATCGTCATCATTTCTTGAAGTACATGTGCTGCACCATAAGCATAAAGTGCCCATACTTCCATTTCTCCGAAACGTTGTCCACCCATTTGAGCTTTTCCTCCAAGAGGTTGTTGTGTAACAAGTGAGTATGGTCCAGTAGAACGAGCATGTAATTTATCGTCAACCATGTGGTGAAGTTTAATCATATACATAACTCCGACTCCAATACGGTTATCGAATAATTCACCAGTACGTCCATCACGTAACCATTCTTTTCCATCTTCTGGAAGTCCTGCTTCTTTTAAAGCATCGATAATTTCTTCTCTTGTTGCACCATCAAATACTGGTGTTGCAACATGAATATCTAATGATTGTGCGGCATATCCTAAATGCATTTCTAGGATTTGTCCTAAGTTCATACGAGATGGAACTCCTAGTGGGTTTAAAATAATATCCACTGGTCTACCATCTGGTAAGTATGGCATATCCTCCTCTGGTAAAATAAGGGAAATAACACCTTTATTACCATGACGTCCAGCCATCTTATCACCAACACTAATCTTACGTTTTTGTGCGATGTATACACGAATAATTTTACTTACTCCAGCAGGTAACTCATCAGAGTTTTCCTTTGTAAAGATTTTAATATCGTGAACAATACCTTCTCCACCATGTGGTACACGAAGAGAAGTATCTCTTACTTCACGTGTCTTTTCTCCAAAGATTGCGTGTAATAATTTTTCTTCACTTGTAAGTTCAGCCATACCCTTAGGTGTAACTTTACCTACTAAGATATCATCATCTTTTACTTCTGTACCAACACGAATAATACCATTTTCATCTAAGTTCTTACGTGCTTCTTCTCCGACATTTGGAATATCACGAGTAAACTCTTCAGGTCCAAGTTTCGTATCACGACATTCAATATCATGAACAGAAATATGAATAGATGTATAAACATCATCTTTTACTAAACGTTCATTTAAGATAACTGCATCCTCGTAGTTATAACCATTGAAGTTCATGAAAGCAACGGTTACGTTCTTACCAAGAGCAAGTTCTCCTTTATCGATTGATGGTCCATCGGCGATAACTTCACCAGCATGAACTTTGTCACCTTTTCTTACAATTGGTGTTTGATGGTAACAAGTTCCATTATTACTTCTTTCAAAACCATTTAAATAATAAGTATCTGTCTTACCAACTGTTTTAATCATAATCTTACGACCATCTACATATTCTACAACACCATCTGCTTTGGCAATCACAACTGCTCCAGAATCTCTTGCAGCAATTGCTTCAATTCCTGTACCTACACGTGGTGCTTCAGCTTTTAATAGTGGAATTGCTTGACGCTGCATGTTAGAACCCATTAGGGCACGTTTTCCATCGTCATGCTCCAAGAATGGAATTCCACTTGTTGTAATAGATACAACTTGTTGTGGAGAAACGTCCATATAATCTACTTGTTCTTTTTTAACAATTACGTTTTCTCCTTGATAACGAGCAGGAATCTTATCATCCATAATCATATCGTCTTTCACTGTAACAGTTGGTTGTGCGATATAGTAATCTAATTCTTCATCAGCAGTCATGTAAGTAATTTCATCTGTTAATTTACAATGATCAATTTTACGATATGGAGTCATAATAAATCCATATTCATTCACTCTTGCATAACTTGATAATGAAGTAATAAGTCCAATGTTAGGTCCTTCTGGTGACTCAATTGGACATAGACGTCCATAGTGAGATGGGTTAACGTCACGTACTTCCATACCAGCACGGTCACGTGATAATCCTCCAGGTCCTAAGCTAGATAAACGTCTTTTATTTGTAAGTTCAGCAACTGGGTTTGTTTGATCCATGAATTGTGATAACTGACTACTACCAAAGAATTCTTTAATACTTGCCGTAAGTGGTCTAATATTAATTAATGATTTTGGTGTTACTTCTGTAATCTCTTGTGTAGACATACGATCACGAATTACACGTTCAATACGACTAATTCCAATACGGAATTGATTTTGTAAAAGTTCCCCTACTTGACGAACACGACGGTTTGATAAGTGGTCGATTTCATCGAAACTTCCAATTCCATCTAGTAAATTTAAATAGTAAGAAACACTTGCATAAACATCAGAAATTGTTAAACATTTTTCTTGAATTGATTGATCATTACCAATGATTTTAACAACAACATCTGGATTTTTCTTAGAATATACTTTCACAACTTGTACTTTATCATAAGTATCTAAGTCACGATTAATCAATACTTCTGTTACTCCGAAGCCATTTTTCATTGCATTTGCAACTGCTTCCATATTATCTTTTGTAACAGTTTCTCCTGCTTTTAAAACAACTTCTTTCCCATCTTTAATATCTTCCGCAACACGGCATCCAAGTAGACGATCCATAATATTTAACTTACGATTAAATTTATAACGTCCTACTTTAGCAAGTTCATAGCGGAATGAATCGAAGAATCTAGAAATTAATTGGTTCTTCGCACTATCTAGTGTAGATGGTTCTCCCGGTCTTAATTTTGAATGAATATCAATTAATGCTTCATCCGTATTTTTATTGGTATCTTTTTCAATCGTCTTTGTAAGATATCCAGCTTCATCTTTTCCATCTACGCAGAATAAATCTAAAATATCCTCATCGTTAGAAAGTCCTAATGCACGAAGTAATGTTGTAATAGGTACTTTACGAGTACGATCAATACGAACATAGATAACATCTCTGGCATCTAGTTCATATTCTAGCCATGTTCCACGTGTTGGAATTAATTGTGATGTAATCACTAAACGTTCATTCTTATCAATTTCACGTCCAAAATAAACACTTGGAGAACGAACTAATTGTGATACGATAACACGTTCTGCCCCATTGATGATGAAAGTACCACTTTCCGTCATAATAGGCATGTCCCCTAAATAAATCTCTTGTTCTTTGACTTCTCCCGTTTCTTGGTTAAAAAGTCTAGCTTGTACTTTTAAAGGTGCTGCATAAGTTGCATTCTTTTCTTTGCATCCTTTAATAGAATAGCGAGGTTCATCAAATGAGTATTCGCCAAATTCAAGCGAAAGATTTCCAGTAAAGCTTTCTACTGGAAAAATATCATCAAATACTTCTTTAATCCCCTCTGTCATGAATAAGTCATAACTCTTTTTTTGAATTTCTAGTAAATTACCAAGTTGAATTGCATTCTTTGTCTTCGCATAATTGCGTCTTTCTCGGTGATCCCCAAATTTTGTAACTGTGTAAGCCATTCCTTCACCCCTATAACTATATTAAACCATATCATGTATTTCCCATCGACAAAATACATGTAGCCAATTTATAATTTTACGCTAATGTGCGCAAATTGTCAATTGACTTTTAAACAAATTACATAAAAACCTTTATTTTTTGCAACAAGTGATACCTCATATTCATTTTCCATATCTTTCATGACACTTTTTGCACCTTGATCTTTATGTATTACAAAATAAATTGCTCCCCCTTTTTTCAGGTGTTCCTTTGCTGTTTTTAAAATTTCATATAATATCTTTTTGCCCACTCGAATGGGTGGATTTGTAACAATGTAATCGAATGTTTCACTTACATTTTGATACATATCACTTTCATAGATATTAACGACTACGTCGTTTAATATAGCATTTTTCAAAGCCAAATTAAGACTTCTCTTATTAATATCAATCATGTGAATGTCTAAATCTTGATTATACTTTTTTAAAAATATTCCAATAGGTCCATAACCACATCCAAAGTCTAATACTTTTCCGTGTATTGTATCCATAGGAATGCTTTCTAATAAAGTACGGGTTCCAAAGTCTAATCCTTTTTTCGAAAAGACTCCGTGATCCGTAATAAAAGATAGATCTATATTACGAATCATTACTTGGTGGGTCATTTCTTTTGATTTCAATTCCTCGTCATTTGTAAAATAATGTCCCAAAATATCCTCCTATTTATATACGAGCAAAGCCCATACAAAAGTACAGGCTATTTTTCATCTCTCAATTTTCTTATTTTAATTCAATTGTAGCTCCAGCTTCTTCGAACTTAGCTTTTAATTCATTAGCTTCATCAGTGTTAACATTTTCTTTAACAACTCCACCGTTGTCAGCGATAGCTTTTGCTTCTTTAAGTCCAAGACCAGTTACATCACGAACGATTTTAATAACTGCAATCTTGTTAGCACCAGCACTTGTTAATGTTACATTTACAGTACTTGGTCCTTCTTCAACAGCTCCAGCTTGTGGTGCAGCAGCAACTGCAACAGCACTTGGATCTACTCCAAATTCTTCTTTCATTGCATCAACTAAATCTTTTACTTCAAGAATAGTCATTTCTTTTAAAGCACTAATGAATTCATCTCTTGTTAATTTTGCCATTTTATATTCCTCCTTTAATTTTCTTACTCAGCTTTTTCTAAATCTTTACTATATAAATCTAAAGAAATAGAAAGGTCTCTTACAACACCCATAAGTCCTGCAGCTAATTGCGTTAATAGTACATCTCTTGATGGTACATTTGCAAGTTTATGTAATGTTTCTAAGTCTGTAATTTCACCGTCAACAATTCCGGCTTTAATTACTAATGCTTCATGTGATTTTGAAAAATCATTTAAAGCTTTTACTGGTGCAACTGCATCTGGTCCAAATGCAATTGCTTTTGGTCCAACTAGTTCAGCATCAAAATCATACTTTAATGCATCGAATGCACGACGAGCTAATGTATTCTTATAGATTTTTAATTCTGAACCAGATTCTCTTAAGTTACGACGTAGTTCTTTCAAATCAGCATCTGTTAAACTAGCATATTCAAATAAAATAACACTACCAGCATTTTTTACTTTCTCTGAAATTTCATCTACAATCGCTTGTTTCTTTTCGAGAATTTTTTGATTTGCCATCTCTTTCGCCTCTCTTTCTCTTGTCTTTTATAGTGCGTAATAAAAGTGTCTTACGACAATACCGCAAGACACTTCAAAAACTTTATTAAAAGTTCCTCGGCAGGATAATTTTTAAGCTTCCGCTCCCGCTGTCTACGGCACTAAATTCAAATTGACGATTACATTATATCATAGCAATCATTAATTGTCAAAACTATTTGTATCAACTTTAATTCCAGGACCCATTGTAGAAGATAAACTAATGCTTTTTACATAAGTTCCTTTTACAGTTGCAGGTTTACTTCTTAAAATAACTGATACAAAAGCATTTAAATTTTCTAATAATTTTGCTTCTTCAAATGAAGCTTTACCAATCATAACATGTACAATACCAAATGAATCAGCACGGTATTCTACACGTCCTTTTTTCACATCTTCTACAGCTTTCTTTGTATCTAATGTAACAGTACCAGTTTTAGGGTTTGGCATTAAACCTTTAGGTCCAAGTAATTTACCAATCTTACCTAAAGCAGGCATCATATCTGGAGTTGCAATCATTGTATCGAAATCAAACCAATTTTCTTTTTGGATTTTTTCGATCATATCAGTATCTCCTACGTAGTCAGCACCAGCTTCTTTTGCAGCCTTAGCAGCTTCTCCACGAGCGATAACTAATACTTTCTTTGTTTTTCCAGTTCCATTAGGAAGTACAATCGCACCTCTTAATTGTTGATCAGCTTTTTTTGTGTCTAAGTTTAGACGAATTGCAACTTCTATTGTTGAATCAAAGTTTGCTGTAGCAGTTTCTTTAGCAAGTTTTACTGCTTCTTCTTTTGTATATAGTTTCCCTTTTTCAACTTTTGAAAGAGCTTCTACATATCTTTTACTTTTCTTCATCCTTCATTCCTCCTTATGTGGTACAAGCGGACATTTCCTTCCACATAGGTTACCCTATATGTATATTTATAATTTATTAATTAGTCTTCAATCTTAACACCCATATTACGTGCAGTACCTTCAACGATTTTCATTGCACCTTCTACATCATATGCATTTAAATCAGGTAATTTCGTTTCAGCGATTTCACGTAATTGGTCTTTTGTTAATGTAGCAACAGTTTCGCTAGATCCTTTACTAGCTCCTTTATTAATTTTCGCATACTTCTTAATTAAGAAAGCAGCTGGTGGAGTCTTAATTACAAAATCAAAACTTCTATCTTCATATACTGAAATTTCAACTGGTAAAATATCACCCATTTTATCTCTGGTTGCGTCATTATATTTTGTACAGAATTCCTGTAAATTAATTCCTGCAGGTCCTAAAACAGTTCCTACTGGTGGCGCTGGTGTTGCTTTTCCAGCTGGAATTTGTAATTTAATCATCTTTGCTATTTTCTTTGCCACGAAAAACACCTCCTATATTTTTTTCGCGAGTGGTAAAACGCGTCCGCTTACATTCGCTCCCACTAAAATCTATATTAAAAAATAATATAGCGTATTCATAATATCACAAAAGTATTTATTTGTAAACAGTTTTCTTATGCAGTCTTCTCGATTTCTCCGACTGTAAGTTCGACAATTGTCTCCTGTCCAAAAAGATCTAGAGCAACTTCTAACTTACCAGTTTGTGTATCGATACTCTTTACCTTTCCAAACATACCAGAGAAAGGTCCACTAATCACCTTAACAGAATCATCTACATTTAATTCACTACCAATTTCAAGACGACTCATACCCATACTACCTAAGATCTTATCTACTTCTTGTGGTGTTAATGGGAATGGTTTTGCTCCCTTACCACTAGAACCGATAAATCCAGTAACACCTGGTGTATTTCTGACAATAAACCAAGCTTCATCTGTCATAATCATTTCCACTAAAATATAACCTGGAAACATCTTCTTTACTTTTTCTTTCTTTTGTCCATCTTTCATTTCCACTTCTGTTTGTTCTGGTACAACAACACGGAAAATATAATCTTCCATTCCCATTGTACTAGCACGCATTTCTAATTTTTCTTTCACCTTATTCTCATGCCCAGAATAAGTATTTACGACATACCATTCTTTATCCATAATTCACCTACGCTCCTAATGTTTGCACAAATGCTAAAATAAAATCCGTTACAGAAAAAAATACTCCAAAAAATGTAATAAACACAATCGTTGCTGCAGAATAAGTAAATAACTCTTTACGATTTGGCCAACGTACCTTCTTCATCTCTTTTTTGACATCAATCAAAAATTTCTTCAATTTTTTCATTCTTTCACCTACCATATATTATGTTTTTATTCAAAATAAAAACACCCTTTCGTGTCTACCAGTAATATAACACCAAAGAGTGCATTTGTCAATCACTATATATCATTATCACTTTGTTTTAATGATTTTGTTTCATTGCCACAGACATTTGTTGTTTATAATATAGAATTTTAAAACGACTAATCATGACATGTCCTATAATATCAATCCCTGTCTTAATACTATCCCATTGCCATAACATCATAAAATCCCCCTTCAATTCTTTTATCTGTTATAAAATGTACTTTCCCCTTTCGGATAGCGTTTATATTATTACAAATTTATAAAATTGTCAAATTCATGAAATTTAAAAATAAATGTAATGAAAACCTATTTTTTTATAAATGGTAGAAGCTCTAGGCAATGATAATATTCTAGCAAAAATTAAATTATATAATTCATCAAATAAGAAAATAAAAGCAAGTGTGAAACTGATTGTTAAAAATACTTTACGATTCATTCTTTTTGCTAGATAAAAACAAAAAGGAACAATCACATACATCAAAAGTAAACTACATAATCCAAAAAATAACACGCTTCTTAAACATACAAAGCCGTTGATATTGCCAAAATTCCATATCTCTGAATTATAATCCCAACATCTTAAACCATCCCAAAACTCATACATAAACCAACCAGCAACATATTCTAAAATTCCACATGTAATCAAACTCACAAAAAATACAAAAAATGGATTTTTTCTTTTCTTATAAGTTAAAAAATAAATAAACATTGCTCCAATGGCATAGATATTAATCCATGGTAAGAAATTACCACCACGATAATAAAACTGTGTCATTCCACTGTTGATAAAATAAAATATAAATTCATAAAGCCATCCAAATACACCAGTAATGACTATAATTAAGCTAAAAATACCTAACAGAGTAACTTTATCAAACTGATGATCATGTTCTAAATAATTTTTAAATTTTTCTCTCATACAACATACTCCCCTTTTTTTTATTTCTCTTCCAATAAGTCAATGATAATATTAGGAATCATAGTGTTTCTAATATAATGTCTATACTCTTGTTCTTTTTGACTTCTACCACTATATAATGATTTATTCGTAATTGTATTATCGGAAATTACAAATAGCGCTGCTGTCGGAATCTGCATTAACTGACTGGCTTTAAATACAGCTGCTGTTTCCATTTCAATCGTCTTCGCTCCTGTTTCTAAAATCATAGGAATCGCATGAAACTGGGCAAAAATTGTATCTACAGAATAATTAGGAAGAATTGTACTTTTTCCATATATTCTTTCACAACAATTCACAACTTCATCTACAAACTTTCCATACGGATATTCTTTCTTTAAAAATTCATCTTCTAAATTGGTATTCAAATATCTAGATGCTCCATCTCCACAAATGGAATAATTAGGAATGACAATATCTCCAATTGCAATCTCTTCGCTTAAAGCTCCAGCAGAACCAATAAATAAAAGCTTTTTACATTTCGTGAGTCCCAATGGTAAGATAGCTTCTAAAACGGCAGAAGCACCTATCATTTGCAATTCTAAAAAAGAAAATTCAATATTTTCACCAGTAATGTGATATAACTTATCTGTAATTTGTTCTATCTGTAAGTTATGATTTTCAAATATCGTATGTTTCCACCAAGGAGCAATTACAACATAAGAAGAAATACGGTCATACCCTAACCTTTTCACAATATCTTCTTTATATGTCCCATATTTGTCATGCGCTAAAATCAAATCATCATACTTCATATGACAACTCCTATCTACTATAACAGTATCATAATATAAATACTTTGAAATTGTCAAACAAAAAAAGCGGGTAGTTCCCGCTTTTTACTAATAAAAAGTACAACGAACAAGGAGACATTACCTAAATAGTACGTACTAGTTCCACTGAAACTAATTTCGGTACTGTAATGTAATCTACCTAAAGATATATATGGTAATAATATATATCCCTTAATTACTATGTTCATCTAGTTCTGTTTTATGATTAGAAATCTTTACCACTCTTTCATATGTCTCTACATTAATTGCAATTCCAATAACCAAGATATACGCTAAAATATAAATCCAAATCATCATAATAATCAAGTTAGATAAACTTCCGTAAAAGATGTCATAATTTGCAAAATGACTCACATAATAAGAATAAATTGCAGTAACTAAAATCCACCCAAGTGCAGTAAATACAGCACCTCTTGTCATATAACGACTTTTAATATTTTTATCTGGAGCAAGTGTATAAATACATTTGATAATAAAATACGTAATGATAAAGGCTACTGGCCATTTGAACAAAATAAATATTTGATAAATCGTATCGCCAAATTCTCCAAGGCCACCAAAATTTTGTACAGTTTGTAAAATTGTATTACCAAAAGCAAGTATTACCAATGTAAAAATAAATAATCCTACTAATAATATGGTTAAAAAAACAGCTTTAATACGTGTACTAATATAATCTTCATGATCTATTCGGTATAAAGTATCAGTCGCATCAATGATCGCATGACAACCATTACTTGCTAAAACAAAACCGATAATCATGAAAAAGATAACATTCATATCGACTCCTTTTCCCGTAATAAACGGTAAAATAAGATCTGAAATTTGACTTGGAAGCGTATTTGTCATAGCACCTACAAACTCTGCAATAGAAACGTGAAAAAAAGAAGCGATAACGCCGACTAATGTAATAATAGGAACTAAAGAAAGTACCAAGAAAAATGCGATATGTCCAGGTAAAACTCGCATTTCTTCTTTTCCTATTAATTCAAATAATCTAATTATCAGCCTCTTTAATTGTTTCATATATAATCCCTCTTATATTATGCGTTATTTTCTTCTTTATTATTCTTCATATCTTGTGTTGCTTCATTAATTGCATCATCAATTGTTTTTATCGCATCTGTAATCATACTATAACCAATCGCTGCTCCAAATCCATGAGAGATATCTTTAAATTCTTTATTTAATTTACGAATATAAGAAACTACTTGCTTTTCTTCATATCCTACCAAATAAATTAAGAATTCATTTCCATTTGTACGCATAATTTCACTATTTTCAATTTGTGTCGTAATCAATTTATTTGCTGCCTCTTTAATTAAATTATCTCCTTCTGTATGGCCATAATTATCATTTACATAAGCAACATTATTCAAATCGACAATGACAATTGCTTGTGGATAAATTCCAGACTCATCCCACTTCTTCATACTATCATTTAGATAAGTACGATTTTTTAACGAAGTTAACATATCAATATATTGTAATTTATCATTCTTACCGATAACGATTTTTTGTTTTTCACGTGATTTTATTTTCTTATAAATGAAATATCCAATCGCGATTGCTCCAAATCCTCCGACTAAAATTAATAAATTACGGATAAAATATGATTGTTTGTGTAAGAATAACTGTTCATAACTCTGATTCATAATTTTATTTTCTTCTACAAATGACAAATAAAAATCTAAATAATTTTCAAAAACTTCATTCTCATTAATATCACGAACAACAAATCGATAATTATCATTTAAATCAAACAGATAATCGATCTTATAATCCTTTAAATCAGATTTCTCATAGTACTTATAAGTATTATAATCAAGTGCGATATATGAATTTTGATTGACATGTTCTAATAATTGTTCCACATTATCATAAGTTTGTGTTTCAATATTATATTTTTTTAACATGTTTTCCAATTTCGTATTAGCAACAACCGCAACTTTGTTATTTTCTAATGCATATAAACTTTGAATCACTACATTATCTTCTAGTAAAGATGCGATTACAATTTCTTCATGATATGGAGAAACCGTTCTTAAAACATCCATTTTATAAGTGACACGCGGAGAAAATTCTAAGAAGAAATCCACTTCATTCGCATTAAACGCATTTACTAACTCTGTATAGTTGTCATATTCTTTAAAACTAATTTCAATATCACTTAAATCAGAAAACTCTTTAATTAAGTTACTGTTCATTCCGAGTAATTTTCCACTCATATTTGTATCAAATGGAATATTTTCTACAAAACCGTAAGTGTATCTTTTTCCTTTAAATTTGGCACGATCTGTTTCTGTATAATCTGTATAAGAGAAAAAAGCATCATTAAAGTTTACATGATAAGAATCCGCAAAAGATTCTTGTAACCATTTTTTACTGTACTTCGTTAAAATATTATTTAAACGATCATTATCTCCTAATGTTAAAACATAATTTGTCTTATAACTTGCAATATTAAAAGCAATATTTAACTTTTCAGATTCTAATATTTCTTTTAAATAGTGAATTTTTGGTAAGATAATTCCATTTAGTTCTGTTCCATCTGTTTCCATTGCTTCAATCATTACTTCAGCACTATCAAATGGTTGTAACTTCATGTTTTCAACGCCATCTAAATACTTTGTTGCATCTTCAACATCATTTTTTAATACACCAAATGTCTTCCCATTTAATTCTTTTAAATCATTATATTTTTCTTTATCTACAGTCAAAATTGCATAATTATCTTCATAAAATACAATATCGTTTTTACCTGGTTCTGTCACAGCACGAAATTGATAACTAGCTGTTGATTCCTCTCCTCTTTCATAAGGAAGTTCATTGAACTCTAACTCTGTATCTTGTTCTAGATCTGTTAAAAAATCAAAAAAGATTCCTTTCCCCTCATTTGTAAAAACTAATACGTCATTCATAGCTCCAATATCAAAGACTGTATTTTTATTATTTTCAATCCATTGCTTTTCTGCTAATGTCAGAGTTGTTTTCGAATTTTCTTGGTAAAAATAATAGAACACTCCTCCAGCTACGGCCAAACAAAGAAGAATCACAATACTCCACAGTATGATTTTTTTGTTTTTCATATTAACCTCCATTTCGTTCGCGACCGTGTCGCTCCGACACAAATCGCTACGAAAAATATTTTGTTTATCTTAATTTTAATATATAATATTCCTTGTAAATTTAAAGAAGCAACTACAAAGCACGGCGGGGTGAGTAGAAATTGTCACCTCTTTGACAATAAGTCTGTATATTAACATGTGTAGATTATCCTTCTCAAGCACAAATAAGTGGTACTTCGAGTCCGTAAACTAATCATTGGAATTATCCTTGATGTTCAGTGCCTGGATTTTCAGTCAATGCTTCTTTATTATTTACATTTTAAAGGAGTTGTTTTTATGCTTAAAATAGTTCGTCCTATTTGCTGTGGTGTTGATGTTCACAAAAGATTCATTGTTGCTTCTATTGGTTCTACTGATAATCATGGAGTAACCACTTATCAGACCAAAAACTTCTATACTCATAACAAAGATATTAATTCTTTTAAAAGATGGTTAATATCTAATAATTGTTATGATGTTTGTATGGAATCTACTGGTAAGTATTGGATTCCTATATTTAATATTTTAGAAGATGATTTCAATGTTGTTGTCGCTAATCCAAAATATATTAAAGCTGTCAAAGGAAAAAAGACTGATAAGAAAGATTCTATTTGGATTACCGATTTATTCAAACATGATCTTTGTCCACAGTCTTTTATTCCACCTAAATCTACTAGATGTTTAAGAGAACTTTTAAGATATCGCGTTAAGCTTGTTAATATGGCTTCTTCTGAAAAAAACCGTATTCAAAATTCTCTTACCATCTCTAATATTACTTTAGATTCTGTCTTATCAGATATCTTTGGTAAATCTGCTTCCAATATACTTGATTACATTTTATCTTTAGATAAACCCGAAGATTTTAATGAAGAAGTTATTAAAACTCTTCTTTGTAAATCCGCTAAAACAAAATCTGATGATATTATAACATCAATCAAAGGTTTTTGTATACCTGATTCTACTATTGTTAAAATTAAATCTTCTAGAATTCATTTGGAATCAATTCAAAATACTGTTTCTTCTATCGACGAAGAAGTAGACAGATTAATTTCTTCTGAATATCAAGTATATGTAGATTTAGCTAAAACTGTTCCTGGTATTTCTGATAACTCTTCCAAGGTCATTGTTTCCGAAATAGGTATTGATATGTCTGCTTTTTCCACTTCTAAAAAGCTTTGCAACTGGGCTGGTCTTACCCCTCAAAATAATGAGAGTGCCGGTAAGAAGAAATCTACCAAAGTTTCTCGAGCCGGAGTTTATCTTAAACCTATTTTAGTTCAGTGTGCCAATGCGGCTATTAAATCTACTAAAGAACCATACTTTAGAAACAAATATCTTAAAATTAAGAAAAGACGTGGACACAAGAAAGCTATTATTGCTATTGCTAGGATGATGCTTACTTGTATTTATAAGATGTTTCAAACTGGTGAAACTTTTAATCCCATTGATATTAATTATTCAGATATTCCCGAAGCTGTTTTAGAATCTAAACGTGAACAAATTATTGATAATGCGATTAAAACGTTATCTAAACTTGGAATAGATACTTCTATTCTTAATCTTAATCCAGCAAATAATTAAACTATTTTCAAAGAACTTATTTTTTATTTTCTCCAAATTTTTAAAATTTGGTGAACTAAAATTCTTTTTGTCATGCAATAATTTCTATTTTTATTTTTCAAACTACCACCTTATTCATTATTGGACCAAACAAACGCTTCACTCGTTTTATGTTTATATCCAATATAATTAATTTCATAGTCACTAGAACTAATAAAAATCTGTAAATCATAATATTCTTTTTGTTCCGTTGTAAAAGTATCTAATAATACATTTGCAACTTCTTTTACCTTTGTTTTATCAGCATCTTTAGAAACTTCTACTTCTACATTCACTAATCTACCTTGAAGACGATAATCAACAGACTCTACAAAATCATTTTCTTTGATTTTATCCTCTATTTCTGTTACTTGTTTTTCTTCGATTGGAACATCTTCAATACCATCTAGACGATCTCCATATAAGCTCTTAGAGAAGTCTGGAAAGAACCATCCTTTCAACAAGAAAAATAAAATAATAATGATTAAAATAATTCCTACAACAATAGAAACTCTCTTATGTTTTTTCACTAATTTTACAAAATTCTTCAAATATCTTCACCCCAATATCATTTTTGTTACTGGACTTATTATACTATAATTTTATGCATTTTACAAATATCTATTTTATTTTAAATAAAAAGACTACTGATATAGTTTACAATAGTCTTTGCATACTTTTTCAACAGTCTTTTATTTTTTACTTTGATAACTCTTTTTGTAATATATCCATGGCCATTTTTGGATTGGCTTGTCCTTTTGTCTCTTTCATCACTTGTCCCATTAAGAACTTAATCGCACGATCTTTTCCTTCTTTATAATCTTTGACACTATCTGGGTTATTCTCAACAATTTTCTTAACAATTTCTTCAATTGCTCCACTATCACTAATTTGCGCAATCCCTAATTTTTTAACTACTTCTTCTACAGTTCCACCATTTTCAAGAAGTTCATTTAATAATTCTTTTCCTTGTTTTGATGAGAACTCTTTCTTGGCCATACGATTGACAAATGTTTCTAACTCTTCTCTAGAAAGTTTTAATTCTTCTACAGAGATTTTCTCACGATTCATATAGGATAGAATATCGCCAGTTAAATAATTGGCTAGTACAACCGCATCTGTATTTGGTCTTACTTTCTCGTAATACTCACAAATCATACGATTGGCAATAATTGTTTTCATCTGGTTGTCATTTAAACCAAGTTCACGATACTTCT
>CALVQD010000003.1 GCA_944355255.1 uncultured Bacilli bacterium | reverse complement strand
TTAGTAACAGAAAGAATTACATTTGATGTTCATGCCGCATCTAAAAATAACTTATTCTGGGAATTATGGAGAGATTTACCAGAAGATTATGTCGATGGATTAAAAGTCGATTATCAAGTAAATTATGTGAAACAAATAAATGATGATGGAACAGAAACAGAATATCAAGAAAGTCCAAAATTATATTGGAATGATAGTGATTATACAAGTAGTATTTATGGACCAGGAAAATGGTATCATAGTGAAGGACCATATAATGAAGACTTAGAACGATATGAGTGTGTTTTCTTTTATGTTAATGGCTTGTATCGAGAAGAAGTGACATTTGAAATACAATATGTGATGCATAATGCTGCCCTACGTTATCGTGATGTCTCAGAATTATATGTATCTATGTATTCAGAAGATACCATTAAATATTTAGAATCATTTGAAGGCGAAATTTTAATACCAGATAAAGATATGCCACAAAAAGGAAATTATCTAGCACATACTTATGGAACCAATTCTAATACATTCGCTTATCAAGAATCTGATACCATCAATCCGGGATATCATACTTTCTCATTTCATTTAGATAAAAACGATTTACAATTTAAAAAATATAACCAATATATTGAATTTTCTTTATTAGCATTCAATGAAGATCGTCACATCTTCACAGATTATGCACCGGCTAATTACTATTCCAATGACGTCTACTTAGAAGAAGCATTAGATGCCATTGATGAATATGACGCTATGCCTGCTAAAGTAGAAAATCAGAAGAAACTATTATTTGGTATTTCTCTTGCCCTTTCAGTTTTCTTCATTTTCTACACCATTTATCGTGATCGTAGAATCAAAAAGAAACATAACTTCTATCAAGCTACTACCAAAATACAATATTTTAGAGATATCCCAAGTAACTTAGACCCTTATTTTGCAGCAACACTTGTATTCTCTAAACAGAAACATAAAATAGATATGGGAGATTGTTACTCTGCTCTTTTACTAAACTTAGTCAGAAAAGGATATATCGAATTACAGAAAATCGATGAAACAAAAAATTGGACTACAAATAATATCTTATTAAAAATATTATATCGTCCGAACGAGCCAACAGAAAATACGCTTTCTAATACTACCGAACTATCTGTTATAACACCAAACCCTTCTGTAGCAGCAGAAACAGAACGTTACAATATCAATGGAAAACAATTAGAACCACTGTCTATCAATGAAGAAACATATTTTAACTTTATTGTTAGACATGCTATGATTGATTCTATTCCAATGAAGGATTTCCAAAGACAAGTTTCTACTGACTATGATAATACCGATACATTTGTAACAGCGATCGATAATTCCATTGTCAATATTGGAGTATCGCAAGGATATTTCCAAAAAGCTGATTATAATGGTCTTAAAAAGAAAACCAATTCATTAGCGGTTGCATACATCGTTTTTGCAATATTGATTATGGCTGTTGGAAATATCATCATATTAAATACACGTCTTGATCTTGCATATGGCGCATTCTTCATTTTGGGAATTGCCTTAATCATTAGTGCGATCATGCTTAAAAAATTCTCTCGTAAATATATCTTATTTACACAATTTGGAGAAGATGAATATGAAAAGTGGCACGCTCTATATAACTTCTTGAACAGTGCTACTTTAATGAAAGAACGTACTGTGATTGAATTACCTTTATGGGAAGAATACTTAGTATATGCGACAGCATTTGGTATTTCTGAAAAAGTAATTAAAGCATTAGAAATACGTTGTCCTGATGTATCAAATAGTCCAATGTTAAGTAACTCTTACTATCGTTCTAGAAGCTTTAGAACAAGTGGAAGAAGCTTCCGTTCAGCAACATATCGTGCATCTTCTATCTCTAGAAGTTCAAGATATGGAGGAGGTTCTTACTACGGTGGTGGAGGCCGCGGAGGCGGCGGAGGTGGCGGTGGCCACTAAAAAAGGAATCATGTTTGTGATTCCTTTTCTGTTACAAAAAAATGAGATGATTGTATATCTGATAATTGTATCTTCAATGCTTTCTCTATCATATCTCCATCAAACGTATGATATATCGTTTTAGAAATATATTTTTCTGCTATTTTCAATATATATTTATAATCAGGAATATCATCTGGAAAAAAGATACCTCCCCTATCTTTATGTTTTAACATCCAACATACCGCAGCCAATGCAGACATCGCCACCGGAGTAATCGTAGGTGTTTGCCAATAAGAACCTTTCTTATGTTTATATAAATAAGATGGCTCAATCCGATTTCCAACCCATACTGGATCAAAATGTTCTCCTAGTAATAACACCCCGACATACTCAGTTCCTTCTTCGATATTTTCTTGGTAAGCAATTTCTGTATCCTGTGGATAAAGATATCCTCTTACAATACTATAGTCATGATAATCTCCATCCTGTGGTTTTTCCATATCCGTATTTGGATAATCATTAACCTTAGCTTTCTTTAAATAGTTGGTTGCGAAATCACATGGTAAATAAATAAACATCACAGAAGGACGGTATACTACTTTGCCATCTTCTACCACTTCTAAATAATTCGCAATCGTAATTGTCTCTTCATGTGGTACTAAATACCCCTCAAAATAACCATGCGGATAATAAGTCTTACACTTTGTATCAGCAGCAATTGTTTTGTATTCTACAAACCCCTTTTCTCTATCTATCATCCGATATAAATCATTCTTATACATCTTTTCATGGGTTCCTAAATTCTCTGTTGCTTCACTTAATAATTCAAAGAAGAAAGAATCAGGACACCAAGTACTTACTAACTTATTTTCTTGAAATGGTTCTTTTATTTTTTGTAAATCAATGTCATTGACATGAACCATACGAATTCCAAGATATCTCGCAATTTCATTCCACTTCTGTTCTTTTAATAACTTTTTTAATGTTTTATCTTTACGAAACTGTTTGTGAATAATATATTCTATGGCAGCTTTCACAAAATGAGATACTAATCCTGGATTATTCCCATGTTGTAAAACAATAGGATAACGATTATATCTTTCATCCTTGTGATATTTCTCTTTCATCTCATTCTTTAACAAATTCTCAGTAAAAATACTATACCAATTTTCTGGCCAATCAGCTTCCCCTGTATTCAAGTACATAATATTATGTTCACAACACCACTTACATATATCTCTTGTCCCTACAGCGTCCGCAAAATCAATCAATAAATCCCCTTCACTTAAAAACTGACCAAATATTTCTTGATAATTTTCTCGATTTACATCATATACATAAAAGTTAGTAGCAATACCTCCCATATTGATATAGGCTTCAAATTCATTTGGATTTCCTGTAATAACAATATAACGATTCTCATAAAAAGAAATCTCTTTAGATACTTTTTCAAAGAAACTTTTGCCGACAGCTCCAAATCCAAATTGAACAATCTTTCCTGTATACTTTATCACCTGTCTTCACTTCTCCTATCTAAAGTTCTACTTTCTTTGGTTTCTTGATTTTGACAATCTTTGGTTCTTCATATCCATTGGTAAATAATATTTGTATGTGATTCTTTTGATATTTATATAATACTTTACTTAAATCAGGGTGTAATTGATTTCCTCTGACAATTATTTTGGTAATCCCCTGCTTTAAAAAATAATGTGGAGATGGAATATCCTGTGGATAAATATCCCAACTATTATCAAAAATAGAAGGATTTACTTTATAACGATTCAAACGATTGGCATCTAAAAGAAATACAGGAGCAGCATGATTTACTCGTTTTATTTTTTGTAATTCTTGAGCTCCCCACACCAGTACTGGTTCGATTCTTTGATTATCTGTAGTTCCCTTTGTTCCTTGTGGTGGGTTTGTCCCATTAAAAATAGGAACAGGACAATATCCTAGTTTAGCGAGTGCAATTCCTTCTTTGATACTATCAATACCATCTATATCTAGAATGATTACTGTATCACTTTGATATCCTGATAGATAGCGAATCGTAGGAATTGTATAATCGATCCATTCATGATTTTGATATGATGAATCAATTCCAACAAATGGTACTGGTCTTACCCAAGCACTCCATTTACAATCACGTGGAGCCCATATTTTATAGATTTCTTTTCGATCCATTTTTATGACTCCTTTCTATCAACACAGGTATATCTTCTGCCTCAGAATCAATCCTAGATTTCTCACTCATACGCGCATAAAATCCTGCATGTTTACCATCTACTGTATAAGAACCTAAACAGACATGAAAGTATGTCCCATCAGGACTTTTAAGAGGCATACTATGAAATTTCTGTTGCGCTAAATAATGACTAGGATGTTTTTTTACATCTTTTAAGATAGCTTGATATTCTTCCTCATCACAAGCTTCCTGAATCGATATTTTCTCTCCCACTCTACCCCAAGCTGGTTTATAAATATAACCACTTTTTCCTTTTACATCTTTCACTTCAATGGTATGTGGTAGTAACTGTTTCCAAGTATTTAACTGAATTCCATGTTTTTCTAATTCATCCCATATCAGGGGAAAACGTTTGGTCTGAGCAAAAATAGCAATCGGATGGTTACAAGATGGAGTTACGGTATCAAAATAACCACCCCATGTCTTAGGTTTCATATCTTTTAACCATTCCAATGGCGTAAAACGAACAATACAATCAATTTTTTCTTGATATCCGTCTAAGATACTCACTGCTTCTTTATTTTGAAACTGAATATGATCACTGGCTCCATAGATGACACGATATCCTAACGCTTCCATATGATCTCCAATATACTGCATCACTTGGCGATCATCACTATAAGAAGTACAATGCACAAACATAATCGTTCCCTTTGGTTTTATTTTATTGGTAATCGCTGTAGCAAGACAATCTCCAAAGTTCATGCTTACATACTTTTTTGAATTGATATAATTACACGCTAAAAGAGGTAGTAATGATGCCTCAGCAAAACCACCAGGAACATCACTATTGACTTCACTAATCACCCATTTATGTTCCTGTGTGGGGTGAAAATCATAACGCATCAAACGAATATGTTTCTCTGCATCATAGTTTTTCATTCTCTTTAATTCTTTTTTAATCTGTCTCGGTATTTTTAATTTTTTTGTTAATTCTAAATGATGATTTAAATACACTTCAGCATTCCTTGTTTCTATATCTAATTTCTCTGTGAAACCAGCTACTTCCTTTGCTTCTTGTTCTGTCAGTACCAAAGCATATCTGGAAAGCGTGTTGTGATCTAAAAACTGTGGGTCCCATTTATAACCATCAAACATCGCATCAATACAATAATCTTCATAGTTAGGGATTGCAACTAATCTCATCCTATCCCTCTTTTCCTATTTCTATTATAACGTATTTTTTTAAGAGCACAAAAAAATCTTAGTAAGACTATCCATACTAAGATTTTATTTTTTACTTAATGTGAGTACTTTTTGTTTTTCACCTTTAGCATTTTCTTTCATATTTTCCGCAACTGTCAGTTCTTTTTCTGCCGTTTGTTTTAATTTTTCAATCTGTTCCATAATCTCTTGATACTCTTTCGCATGAATTGACTCATATGCTTTAAATTCATGTTCAAAATCTTCTTTTAACCATTCGATTTCCGTTAAAGTAGAACTATATACATCTATCGTATGTTCAATACAATTCTGTTTTGTTTTAATACTTTTTAATATTTGTTCTGTATTTAACATTTCTACTTTTGTATCAGGAAGAATCGCACGTCGTAAATTTTTGACTGTTCCATTGAGTGCAATACCACCAGTTAATATTTTCATAAGTGGATTTTGAAATGTTAATACACTAATAATACCAAATGACATAGAAGTAAAACTTGATAACAGGTGTTTAAATCGACTAAAGTGATTTTCTTTTCTGACACGAATACTACTTTTACTTAAAGTAATATGAAAATCGTGTAATGTCTGCTCCTGTTCTAACAATATATTTTTGATCTTTTCCATTGCTTGTTCTATTTCTTCAGTATTAAGTGTTACTTGATCTATCTTCACTTCTTCTTTTGGAACTTCTTGTTTTACTAATTCTTCTTTTTCTTGTTTCTTTTCTTGATTTTGTTTTTGTTCTTTAATACATGATTCAACGTTTTCTTTTTCTCCAGTTGTATGACGGAGTATCTCTCTGATTTTCACATCACTTACTGTTAAACGATAACGATCAAAAGAACGAACATCTTCAAATGCGATTAAACTATGAATATTATATTTTTCCTGATTTTGTTTGTATGCAGTTAACGATTGGTCTAATGTTTGATGCATTTCATCTAATTCTTTCACATAACCCTCTAACACTGCAATATTCTTTTCTTCAAAAGAGAAGCGATGAATCTCATCAATTCGTTCCTCATACTTTTTCATAATCTCATTTTGTGATTTTAAAAAATCAATCGCTGGTTTGGGACGTGCAATACTTGCTTTTTTATGAAATGGTTTTTCTGTAATTTCAATCGTTTCATCTCCCGTATGTATTGTCGCAATGACTTTCTTCTCTTCTTTTTCTTCTACAGGAGGTTCTATATTCCATTCTTTTTCTTTGACTTCTAATTCTGTTTTTACTTGTTGTAATTTTTCTTTTGCTTCTTCTAAACGGGCTGTAATAAATGCTGTACTTGCAAGAATACTTTGTCTTGCTTCCTCTGGCATTCCTTCATCTACCAAAACTTCTTTACTCTTTGTAAGGCCTAACATCGTCTCTTCTTCACGAATATGATGACGATCTTTAATTACTTCATACTTTTCTACAACTTGTTTGTATCTTTCTTCAAAGTCATCCAATAAACTTTGAATACGATCAAACTCTTCTACTTTCATGACTGTATCTACTTCTTTTCCAAGTAAATCCAAACAGCGATTGAAACTATCTGTATAGTTTTTCACATCAGCCTTCAAAGAAAGTAATGCTGCAGGAGCATCATCTCCTTTTTTTTCAAATTTTTTAATCTCTCGTTTTTCTCTTTTTTTCGTTGGAGATTCAAATAATGCTGCGAAAAAACCAACAAAGATCATGAAAAAAGATTTCTTTTGTGATTGTGTTTGGCTATTTTGCTTTGAAAATACTTGACTATTTTTTATTTTTAACTGGCGTTCTTTTTCTTTGTGTTCTAATTTTTGTAATTGTTTTAATCGTTTTTCTTTTTTCTTCTTCAAACACCAAGTTCTTATTCTATCTTTTAATCCACCCTTTTGTTCTCCATTACCTTGCATACATACCACCTATTTCATTATAACATAAAACAACTCGTTTTTAAATGAGAAATCCTGACAAAAAAAGCCTTATCCTAGGCTTTTAAATACTTCCAAATGTCTGAAATGGAAATATAGAAAATGTTGTCACTCCAAGTATTTGATCTTTAGAAAAAGCACCAAATACACGACTATCCATCGAATTATCACGATTATCTCCCATTACAAAATAATATCCTTCTGGAATTTCTTTCTTATCATTATAAACAAAGTCTTCAGTATCATCATGTTCAAAATCTTCTTTGACATATTTTCCATCAATATATAACTTATTGTCCTTTACTTCTAATGTTTCTCCAGGAAGACCGATAATTCTTTTAATTAATTTTTCATTTCCATCATCAATCACAACAATATCAAAACGTTTATAATTTTTCTTATATTTACTTAAAAGTAATATTTGATTATCTTCTAACGTCGGTGCCATAGAACGACCTTCTACCTGTACTGGGGTAATAATAAACGTACGAATCAATATGACTGCAAGAATAATTACCACATAAGGAATTAATGATTTTATCACTTTCATATTCACACCTCCATTTAAGAAAAAAAGGCGATTTACGCCTACTTATTGCTTTCTTTGATTTTTGGTTCTTTTGTCATATGACGTAAGTAGTGTAATTTATTTCTTCTTACTCTACCTTTTCTTGTTACTTCAATATAAGCAATTTTTGGTGAATTTACTGGGAATGTTCTTTCTACTTGAACTCCTCCTGATTTCTTACGAACAATAATGTTCTTAGAAACTCCTCCACCTTGTACAGCGACAACTAAACCATCAAAGTTTTGAATTCTTGTTTTGTTTCCCTCTTTAATTTCAACTCCGACTCTTACATTATATCCAGTACGAATTTCTGGAATATCTTTACGGATTTGACTTTGAGTAATCTTATCAACAATATTCACAATGTCACGCTCCTTTTCTTTTACAGTGATCATAATTCTTTATCAGCGGATCACAAGACGTTTAAGATTATAACATAAAATTTTAGAAAGTGCAACTATTATCTAGATCTTTTCCATTCTTGGTTCATTTGTTCCATCCATCTCATTTGATAGAGTTCCTGTTCTCTTTGTTTTGCACAGAATTTAATGTATTCTATCTGTTTTTCTAATTCCATCATATATTGTTCACCTAAATATTTTTGGTAGCAATTTTTTACCATCTGTTGATAACGAGCTAAATCGTCTAATACCATATCTGTTGCCCCTGGTTCTCCATCAGTTTCATTTAGTAAATAAAATAAGTATTGTAAATATAATTCTAGTTTTTTCTTTACTTTTTTCTTAAGTAGATTTTCTATCAACTCCGGATTAACAGCTTTAAACTTTTTGACAGTAATTCCAGGATACTTTATTTTATTCTTTGGTGTAAAAACATATCCATCAATTTTTTTCAAATTACATGGTTTAATTTTCTTTTTCTTTTTTTCTTTATTTAAACGGTATGTCTTTTCCAAATTGCACCAACTCTTTCCTTACTATTTTTCCAACAAATCAGGACGACGCTCTTGGGTTTTTATCTTTTGCTGTTCTAATCGCCATTTTCTAATATTTTCATGATGACCAGATAATAATATATCTGGTACTTTCATTCCTCTAAAATCAACTGGTTTTGTATAGACAGGATAATCTAATAGATTGTTTTCAAAAGATTCATTCTCACTTGATTCTTTCGTAATGACATCATCTAATAAACGAATGATACTATCGCTTACTACCATACTAGCGAGTTCTCCACCCGTTAAAATATAATCACCAATACTAATTTCCATATCTGCTAAAGAACGAATTCTCTCATCAAATCCCTCATAATGACCACATATCATTAAAATATGTTTTTTGATTGATAGTTCATGCGCAATTTTCTGCTTATACGGAATCCCTTGTGGTGACATTAATATAACAAATGTATCATCTTTCTTTAAAGCTTCTACCGCATCAAAAATAGGTTGTGGCATTAACACCATACCACTTCCACCACCAAACTGATAATCATCTACTTTCTTATGTGGATCTTTTGAATAATCACGAATATTATAAATATTTACTTCTACTTTTCCTTTTTCAATTGCACGTTTAATAATTGATTCATTTAAAAATCCATCAAACATACTTGGAAACAATGTTAAAATATCAATCTTCATTGAAAAAAGCCTCTACATTCTTTAATATCATTCGATGATTTTTTAAATCCACTTTTTCAATAAAATGTTCATCAATGGGTATCATATATTTTTTCTTATCTTCTTTTATAATCAATACATCCTGCATATCTCTTAATAATAGATCAACCACAGTTCCTTTTTTCTCTTTTTGAAAATAAATATCTAAACCAACAAACTCTTCTTCTAATGGAACTTTAAGCTCAATATCTTTCCGATTCATATATACTTTTAAAAAACGCATATCAATTACTTCATTAATATCATCAATTCCCTCAAATGTTAACATATCATACTTTTTATGATGACGATAAGTACGGATTGTAAACTCTTTTCTATCCTCTCCAATATATACCTTTTTTCCTTTTAAAAAAGCATATTCTTTTTCTCTAAATGTACTAATTAAACGTACTTCTCCTTTAATTCCATGAGTTCCAACAATTTCTCCAATATATATTTCATTCATTACAATCACAATCCTTCAAAGCAAACAACAAAATACTTGTCGCAACCCCCACATTTAAACTCTCACACTTCTCATTCATCGGAATATACAAATAATCCGTTGCAAGTTCCATAATTTCTTGCCTTACTCCATTTCCTTCATTTCCCATTACTAAAACATATCGATCAGGATGCGTTATCGTTCTCACATCTAATCCACCATCTACTTTTGTAACATAAATCGGATATTCATCTTTTTTTAACTCTTCAAATTTTTCTTTCAAATCACAAACTTGAATTGAAATATAAAACAAAAGCCCTTGTGTTGCTCGAATCACTTTCGCATTGTAAATATCGACACAATCTTCACTTAATAATATCGTATCGACATCAAATGCCACAGCACTACGAATAATCGTCCCCATATTTCCAGGGTCTTGAATACCGTCTAATACTAAAATATGATTTCCCAACGATTCTTTTGTTTCTTTCATAAAACAGACACCGATAATAGAAGATGGTGTATCCAAACTACTTAACTCTTTTAATACTGCTTTTGTTACATAATTAGTCTCTACCGGAAGTGAAAAACTTTCGTGTTCTTCCAATAATAATTCTTTTAAATAACCACTTTGATAAGCCTCTAAAACAAGATGTTCCCCCTCTACCAGAAACATATGCTTCTGTTTTCGATATTTATGGGTATGTAATTTTTTCAAATCTTTTATTTTTTGATTTTCTAAAGACTGATATAACATAAATATCACCAACTCCATTTTATCAAATTATCTCTTTGAAATAAAGTAATTTTGCTTTTTATTATAACATGTTTGTTCTAAATTTTGACAGAAAGCATAAATTAAGGTAAAATAACTGCAATACAAACGAGGTGAAACATTTATGCAAGAGTTGATCGCTCTTCTAAAAAAAGAACAAGAAATTCAAGGGAAAATGATAACGGAAAATAAAAAACTAGAAAAAATGAAAAGTATAAGACAAATGCAATATGTAAACATATATAAAATCAATAATGAAATACAAGAAATGTGTGCGAAATTAAGACAACTAAATATGGACAAGCAGACTTATCAAAAAGCACAAACACATATTTCCCAAAAACAAAAAAGTTATTTACAATTGATGACAATTTTAAATATCATTCTACTGATTCTAGCAACAACACTTGCCTTTCTTACAAGTATTGGAATCACAAGTTATATGGTTGCTGCAATCGTAGCACTTTTAGAAATTCCTGTCTATCATCTATATATTTTAAAAGATAAAAACACATTAAAACAAACAAATATTGATGAATTGCATAAAGAATCACAAGAGATCAATGAAGCCTTAAGTGAATTAAAAAAACATCAACGTATTATAGAACAAGAAAACCATCGCCTTGAAACAGAATACAAAAATACCCAAAGACATTTACAACAACTACATCATTTATTAGAACAGATCAATGAACAAAAAGAGCAATTCACACAATCTGAGGACGTAATCGCACCGCCAATTGTGAAAGAGCCTGTAAAAGTACATACCAAAACAAAACGAAAGAAAAAGCCTATAAATTCATAGGCTTTTTTATTTTAAAATTGAATATGTTTTTCAATATATGGAACAACTTCTTCTAATTTCAAAGTAATTTGTTCCATCGTATCTCTATCTCTTACTGTTACAGTTCCTTCTTTTAACGTTTCATCATCAATCGTAATTGCAAATGGAGTTCCAATCGCATCTTGTCTACGATAACGTTTTCCAATATTTCCAGTTTCATCATAACTTGTACTAAAATGTTTAGAAAGTTCTTCATAGATCTCATTTGCTTTTTCACTGTGATATTTTTTAACAAGTGGTAGTACTGCTACTTTATATGGAGCAAGTGCTGGACTAAAATGCATCACTTCTCTTGTACTACCATCTTCTAATGTTTCTTCTTCATAAGCATCACATAAGAATGCAAGTAAGACACGATCTGCACCTAAACTAGGCTCAATCACATATGGAATATATTTCTCATTTGTTTCAGGATCTAAATATTCCATACTCTGTCCAGAATATTCTTGATGCTTTTGTAAATCATAATTGGTTCTACTAGCAACACCCCATAATTCCCCCCATCCAAATGGAAATTTGTATTCAAAATCAGTTGTAGCATTACTATAAAAGCTTAATTCTTCTTTACTATGATCTCTTAAACGTAAATTTTCTTCCTTCATAGAAAGACTTAATAACCACTTTTTACAATAGTCTTTCCAATATGAAAACCATTCTAATTCTGTTCCTGGCTTACAGAAAAATTCTAACTCCATTTGTTCAAATTCACGAATACGGAAAATAAAGTTACCTGGTGTAATTTCATTTCTAAAACTTTTTCCAACTTGAGCAATTCCAAATGGTAATTTTAAACGCATACTTCTTTGCACATTTTGGAAGTTTGTAAAAATACCTTGTGCTGTTTCTGGTCTCAAATAAACAGTACTTTTCGCATCTTCCGTTACACCTTGAAATGTTTTAAACATTAAATTAAATTTACGAATATTGGTATAATCTAAGTGACCACAATTAGGACAAACAATATGATGCTCTTTAATATAATCTAATAATTGTTCATCTGTCCAACCATCTGCAGTAACTTCTCCCTTGGTAAAATCTTCGATTAATTTATCTGCTCTATGACGTGTTTTACAGTGTTTACAATCGATTAATGGATCACTAAATGTCTTAAGATGTCCACTTGCTTCCCATACTTTAGGATTCATTAAAATCGCACTATCCATTCCTACATTATAGCGATTTTCTTGAATAAACTTCTTTTTCCAAGCTTGTTTTACATTATCTTTTAAAAGTACTCCTAGTGGTCCGTAATCCCAAGTATTCGCAAGTCCTCCATAAATTTCACTTCCTTGAAAAATAAAACCATACTGTTTACAATAATTTACTAATTTTTCCATCGTTAACTGATTCATAAATAACCTCCTAAATAAAAAAACTCTAAAGAGAAATGTAAGGACGAGATTACCCGCGGTTCCACCTTACTTATCCTCTTTAGAGAATCAGCTTTCTTCCATATCGCTCAGAAGCTCCATATTTATGACTATCTACTAGGTTTCCACTATCCCTAATTCACTTGATAAGACACTTCCATAAATACCTCTTCGTCATCACGTTGATACTTATATATTAATCAATTTCTAAAAATTTGTCAATCTGAATAGCCAGAATACGAAACACTTTTCAATTTCTTTACTTTCTGTTTCTCTTCTTTTTGATAAATACGATCAATATAATTTTTTAACTGAAAATGTTCTACAAAACGTCTCATTTTCAAATCCAACATCGTAGCAAATGATTTCCCATCTTGTTGTTCTTTATCTACAAATGTTTTTTCCACATCTCTTTGAAATTGATTAACGACATCACTTGCAGTATCAAGTGGTAGTTGTAAATACAATATACGAGACTTTCTATCAGAAGTAATTCCCAAATGTTTCTCTTTGGCAATTTTACTCATCATCTCGTGAAATAATAATTTTTCATTTTCCAAATGAGAAAAATGAAAGTAATGATTCATATCTTGATACTTCTCATTCTCTAACATATTTACCATCGTATCATGATAATCTAGTCCCGACACAGGTATTTTTACAAGTGCCTTAGAAACAGTCATTCCATCACATTGTTCATATACTTTAGGACTATTTGGCGATAAAGCTGAATAACATACAAACACTTCTAAAAACTGTTCAATACTTTTGCTTGACATATATTCCTCCCATTCATGAATCAAACAATCAAACATATATCAAACAACTTCCTGCACAAGCATTGTATCACGTTCTTATTTTATTCGTCAATCTTATTTATATGACAAATAAAATTCTTAAAAAAATAGTATCAAATGATTTGATACTATCTATATTTATTTTTCCATATTATCAATTAAAATGTCATCATCTTTTCTCTAATTCATTTAAATCTTTTAGAAATCCTCTACTTTTTAAATAGAGACCTGTATAACGGTCGTAATACTCATTTAAAAATTGATTAACACCCTTTTTTACTTTTTCTGATAGTTCTAATTTTTCTATTTTAGATATATCTACATAGTAATACATGCGTACTAATTTAATTATTTTCTCATCGACTAATGGTTCTTGTTTACGACAAAAATTACATACATATCCACCAAGATAACTGGATAATGTAGCAATAGAATCAGTTCTACCACACACTGCGCATCTGTCTATCACTGGCATAACACCTAAGTATTCTAAGTATTTTAATTCTAATATATTTGTAATAACAAGTGGATCAAAACCATCTTCTATTTTTTTAATACCACTCATAAATAATGGATAAATTCTTTCTGAATTGTTTTGTTTCACTAATTGTTCTGTCAGTTCCAATAGATAACTAGCATAACTAATTTTTTCTAAATCGGTTTTAATCTGTTTTAAGGGATTAATCACATCTACACTGATTAGATTAGATAACTTCCCTTCTTTGTAATAGATATGAAAGTATCCATAAGTTAATTTATCACTAACACTACGTAATTCACTTTTCATTCTATTGGCACCTTTTGCCATCATTCCAATTAATCCATGTTCTTTCGTAAAGACATTTAATATCTTACTTGATTCTTTATAGGGAATTGTACTAACGATTATCCCTTCTACTGTCTCTATCATTTGTCTCTTGTTCAAGTATTTTTTTATACTGCATATAGTATTCAATTTTTCCTGTATTTTTAAATAAATCCCAAAGTAACTCTTTCATAATATCACCTATTGATATATTGTTACTTTTATGAATACTTTATACAATATGATTTAAAAATCTTGATATCCAAACTCCTTTAAGTATTTCTCTTTATCACGCCAGTTTTTTACAACTTTAACAAATAAATTTAAGTATACTTTCTTCCCTAGCATTTCTTCCATGTCTTCACGGGCATATGTTCCAATTTTTTTTATCATTTGTCCATTGGCACCAACAATAATTTTTTTTACTGATTCCCTATCAGTAATAATATTCGCATAAATGGTAATAGAATTTTTCTTTTGTTCTACGGATTCTATAACACATGCGACAGAATGAGGAATTTCTTCTTCAGTTAAACGAAATACTTTTTCACGAATCATTTCGGCAAGTACAAATTCGGTAGATTGATTGGTTACATCTTCTTTTCCATAATAACAGATTCCCTCTTTTAAATAAGATTTAATAACTTTTAAAAGTGTATCTAAATTATCGTCTTTTAGTGCAGATACAGGAATAATTTCTTGAAATGGATATAGATCCATATATTCTTGTATTTTATTCATAATCTGTTCTTTACTTAATTTATCAATCTTATTTAATATTAAAAATACGGGCTTGTCCGTTTGTTTTAATCTTTCAACAATATATTTATCTCCAGGCCCTAATGGCATAGAAGCATCTACTAAAAAAAGTAATAAATCAACATCATCCATGCTATAGTATGCTTCTTTATTTAAATAACTACCTAATTTATGAGTTGGTTTATGAATACCCGGTGTATCTACAAATACAATCTGTGCTTCTTCATCATTGTAAATACCTTGTATTGCATTTCTCGTCGTTTGTGGTTTATTTGATGTAATCGCAATATGACGTTCTAATATATGATTCATTAAAGTGGATTTCCCAACATTGGGTCTTCCTACTAAACTTACGAAACCACTTTTCATTTTAAATCATCCTCATCAAATGGATATGGGCATAACTCTTTTACTGTAAATACTTTCTCTTCTGTTTGGCTCATACATACAATTTCTATATCTTTATCAAATAGTTCTGTAATTACTTGGCGACATAAAAAACAACAAGTACTTACTTTTTCTGTATCTACCATAATATATAGTTTTTTAAAATCATATTTATGATATCCATGACTAATGGCACTTACAATGGCACTTCTCTCAGCACAAATAGTTGCTCCATAAGAGGCATTTTCTACATTGACACCTGAAAATTCATTTCCATCTTTCATAACAACAATGGCTGCCACTGGAAACTTAGAATATGGACTATAACTATTTTTTAATAATGTTTCTAATTTTTCTCTCATATTTCACCTAAAATAATGCGATAATTTTTGGTAAGAATAAGAATAGTCCACATAAAAGTGCAGTTAATGCGAATACAAATACTGCAGCTGCTGCCGTATCTTTTGCTGTTTTCGCAAGCGGATGAATTTCTGGGCAAGCAAGATCGACAACTGCTTCAATCGCTGTATTAATTAATTCTGTTGCAATAACAAGTCCAATTAAAATAATACATAAGAGCCATTCTTGAAAATTCAATTCTAATACAATTCCACAGACAACTACTAGTAATGTCATTAGTACATGAATGAACATACTCTGTTCATATTTAAAAGCATATTTAATACCATCCCATGAATAATGAAAACTATTAATAAATCTCTTAATTCCTCTTTTTTTAATTTCTTTTCTCTTTTCTTCGTTCATATCTTTTCACCACCTAAAACAAACTTGTTATAAGATTTAATAACCTTGGTCCAAATAAAATCGCCCAAAATAAGAATGCCAAACAAGATAACAGTGCAACTGCTCCAGATGCCGTATCTTTGCCTATTTTCGCAAGCGGATGAATCTTAGGGCAAATGAGGTCAATTACTGCTTCTAAAGCGGTATTGATCAATTCCATTCCAGCAATTAATCCTAGCCATACAATCGATATTGCCCATTCAATTGGAGTTGCTTTTAAAACAATACAAAGTATGATAATCAATATCGTTGTAAAAAAATGAATCGTCATACTCTGTTCGTTTTTATAAGCCGATTTTAAACCATCTATCGCATAAGAAAACCCTTTCAAATATCCCTTTACACTTGCTTTATATTTTTTATTTTCTTGTAATTCCATATTCGTTTAACACCTTCTCTTGTTTTTCAAACATTATTTTTTCTTCTTCTTTCGTCATATGATCATATCCTAGTAAGTGATATATACCATGTGTTACTAAAAAGAATAATTCTCTTTTTCTAGAATGTCCATATTCTTTTGCTTGTTCCACTACACGATCAACCGAAATATAAATATCTCCTAATACCCGTATGTCTTTTGCTTGTACACTTTTCTCATCTTCTAAAGCAAATGTAATCACATCTGTTGGCCGATTCATACCACGATATTCTAAATTTATTTTATGGATATACGCATCATCTACTAAAATAACATTAAATAATACATGGTCTAATTTCTCATAAGAAAGTACAAAATCAATATAATTTTCTAATTCTTCTAATTCTTCCCAATCACAATTCACTTCTTTTATAATTTCTACTTCGTTCATACCGCTCCCCCTAAATTAATAATCTGATACAATTGCCACAACAAGAATAACAATATAAGCGATATTATTATATTATAAAATGCATCTTTTTTCAATAAGGCAGGGAGATGACTCTGAATTTTAGAAAGAATCCACCAAATGGCAAATCCAATGACACCACCTATGACATTTAATATAATGTCATCTACATCAAATACACGACCAATCAGTAATTGTGTCGTTTCTATAGTACTAGAAATTAATAAACTAAGTAATACAATAGAATATGGTTTTTTCAACTTTAAAAAATAAGAAACAAAGAAACCAAATGGAATAAACATCAACATATTTCCAAGTACATTTCTAAAAAATAAAGAAGATGCGAAACGATAGCGAAACATTTCTTTAAATGGAATAAAATTAGAAGTTGACCAAGTAACATCTTGAAATGTAACTACATGAAATAAACACAGTATATATATAATAAACATTAATCCCAATACATCTTTATAAAATACAATATGTTTATCGTATTTTACAACATAAGTAATTCTCATCGAAATAATAATCATAGAAAAAATAAATATCATAGGCCAACTATTTTCAAAGATATTTAATACAGTTTCTTGTAACATATACGCTCACTTCCTATTCTTGGGCGTTTTCTACATGATTCTCCTCTTCTGTTTCCTTTACTTCTGCATAAGCAGTAATGTCCTCATAAACAGTAAAAAACATGTCTACTACCATTTTACTATTTTTTTGCGTTGTTTTCAAAGTTTTTACGTCAATTATTTTCTCTTTTTTTGTTAAGTTTTCTTCCATTTTATCAATTCCTAGTTCAACAGCCTTTTGAACTGCTTCATTTTTAGTAAGTACTTTATCTGTTTTTATCACTTCCGTCTGCTCTTCTTTTTGAAAACGGATAGGTAAAACAAAGTGTTCCCATATCTTATCTACTTTACATTCTTTTTGACGAAATGGTTTTGTATTAAATAATTCAAAACGTTGATTAAAATATTCAATCGTATACACCGTATTCGTTCTTCCCGTCTTTTTAACATCGTAATAATGATATGGAATTTCTACTTCTACTTCATACCAAACTTCTCCATATACCGTTCCTTCAGCACTCACTTTATTTTTCACTTCATCATTCAATTTAATTTCACCACTAATTACAACATCCCCGGCTTTTACATAATCGTTATTTCTCCTTACGATTTCTCCTTTTGATGCAACTACTTCTCTTATAATCGCATCTTTCTTTGCTACAATATGACGTATTCCGTTTGTTTTCTTTTCTTCTGGTAATTCTCTCATTTCTACACGTATTACATACTTTGTACCCACTGCTTCTATTTCCATCCATTCAATTTTATCTTGATTTCTTTTTAATATTTTTTGTTTAATTTGTTGTAATTGTTGATAATTTTTCTTCCACTGATAACGATCAATTCCCTCCTCTTTTAATTCTTTCTTTAAAAACTCACGGACATCTTTATCCAAATATACAATTTCAACTTGGTAAATTAAATTAGAAAGTACCATTAAAACTGCCAGTCCAAAAAAAATACTAAAGAGTAAAACGCGATTTTTTCTCCATTTCTTTTTTATACGATTTACTCCATAAGTATCTATAATAGATATATGGTAAGTTGTCTTTAATTCCTTTAACTTTTCATAATCTTTCTCATAAATTGTAATCAATAGTGTTTTACGGTTTATTTTTTTTATATTTAATAAAGAAATTTTATGAGAAATCAATCTCTTTAAAAATCGTTCTAAATTTTTTCCTTCAACCCGTAATTGAATACGATTTTGTCTCTCTATAAACTTATGAAAACTCATCGATATCACCTAAATTCTATTTTTTCAAATTTCCCCTTGATTAGTACTTCATCTTCCAAAAGCCTTGTAATTGTTAAATTTTTTCCTGTAATTACAATTCGATTCTGAGCACTTAAAATATCAATTCCCGTATCACTAATACGACTAATTTCTTTATAATTCACAATATCAATTTGATCTTCATAACAGTGCATTGAAAATTCCGTTTCTAACAAATAAGAACGTATTTTTGACATCATTTCCATAAAGAATCACCTATCACATTTTATGACTGAAATAAATGGTTATGTATCAAAAACAAAGGAAAGGAAACAACTTCTTTTTATATGACAATTTTTTTATTTATGTTATAATGAATTCAGGGGGAGAAGTATATGAAAAAAAGATTCTTAATTGTATTTGGAAAATTACTCTGTTTTGGTGGAAAACTTTTAGGAAGAGGTAGTTCTTTACCAGGACAAATGATATTAAAATTCGATAAAAATATGTTATCAAAATTAGAACTGCCAGAACATGTAATTGCAGTAACAGGTTCTAGTGGTAAAGGGAGTATTACCAAAACAATCGCACATATATTAAGAGAAGATGGACACACTGTTGCCCACAATGAATCAGGCTCTAATTTAGATGCTGGTATTTTGACATTATTATTAAATTATGCGACAGTGAGTGGTAAAATTAAAGCAGATTATTTGGTATGTGAAGTCGATGAACGATATACAAAATTTGTATTTCCACAAATTCATCCACAACACGTAATCATTACAAATATCACAAGAGACCAACCACCACGTCAAGGACATTTTGATAAAGTTTTTACAGAAATTGAAAAAGCACTTGAGCCAAACATGCATTTGATTTTAAATGCAGACGATCCTTATCTTCAAAAATTTGAAAAACATGGATGCCAAATTACTTATTATGGAATTGGTAAAAATAAATACTCTAGTACTACTTCTAAGTATGAAAACTTAAATATCTCCCATTGTCCAATCTGCCATAAGAAATTAAAATATCACTACTATCAATTTGAAGCACTGGGAGATTATTATTGTAGTTGTAAACAATTTCAAAGACCAACTCCTCATTACGAGATAACAAGTTTAAATTTAGAAAAATCAAAAATGATAATTAACAAAAAACATGAAATCTATTTAAAACCAACTTTACTCTATAATGCTTATAATACACTAGCTTGTTATACTCTACTTGCTTGTTTAGGTAAAAAGGAAACACAAATTGCAGAACAACTAACAAAAATATCTAGACACGCTTCCAAAGAAAATTTCTTTACAGTAGGAAAACGTAACATCCATGTATTAAATAATAAAAATGAAAACAGTACCACATTCAACCAGTCTATTGCATATACCATACGTTTTAAAGAATTAAAAACCATTGTCATTGGTTGGAAAGAAATTAGTAGAAGATATCAATACGATGATTTATCTTGGCTATATGATATTGATTTTGAACTTTTAAAAGAATCTCACCTAGAAAAAGTAGTATGTGTTGGAATTAACCGTTATGACATTGCAACAAGAATGAAATACGCTGGAATCGATGAGAAAAAAATTGTCGTATTCGAAAATTTAGAAGAAGCAGTATTTTACTTAAATCGAAGAACGAAAGGAGATATCTTTGCCATCTTAAATTTCGACTACGTAAAACCATTTTCTAATCTCATGAAAGGAAGTGATAAACATGGAAATTAAAATCGCTCACCTTTACTATGATTTAATGAATTTATATGGAGAAAATGGAAATATCAAAGCATTAAAAACACAACTTGAAGCACAAGATGTATCTGTTAAATTATCATTACTTACAATTGATGATGAACTAGATTTTAAAGAATATGATATCGTCTATATCGGAGCTGGAACAGAAGAAAATCAGAAACTAGTTTTAAAACATCTATTAAAGTATAAAGAAGAAATTGAAATAGCAATTCATCAAAATAAACTATTCTTAATTACCGGAAATGCTATCGAACTATTTGGACGATATATTTTAACAGCTGATAAGAAAAAAATAAAGGCATTAAATATTTTCCCTTATTTTGCAAAACAGGAAAACTTCCGTATTGCCGATGAAGCATTATTCCAGTGTGATTTAGTAAAAGAACCAGTACTTGGATTTCAAAATCAAAATAGTGTCATGAGAGAAAATAAAAATCCCCTATTTCATGTATTAAAAGGAACAGGATCTTACCCAAACTCTAAAAAAGAAGGAATTCACGAATATGAATTTTATGGTACTTATTTAATTGGACCATTATTAGTTCGTAATCCAGAATTATTAAAATACTTTGTCAAAAAAATAATTCTTTCAAAAGATCCAAATTTCAAACTCAAAAATTTTTCTCTTCAATTAGAGAAAAAAGCTCATGATACTTTTATGGAAAACTATTATAAAGAATTTATCGAAGAAAAAAAGACATCAAAATAATTGATGCCTTTTTTATCTATATAGGTTGTTAAATTTATCTCACTATCCTCGTTACTATCTTTCCCCTGCAAAATATTACTACGTTCATTATTTTTCAAAATAGCATTCCTTATCTAATTTTATTTACACATTGTGATATGGCAATTCCAGTAGCTACAGATACATTCATAGAAGAATTATTACCAAACATATCAATATGTACTGTATCATCAACCGTATCTAATGCCTCTTGAGAAACTCCATCCTGCTCATTACCAACCACAAATGCATAAGCCTTCTTTTTCTCAAAACTATAATTTTGTATAGGAATACTTTGATTTGTTAATTCTAAAGCTAAAACAATAATATTATGCAGCTGTAAATCATGAATGCATTTTTTCGTATCATCATAAATCTCATAATCCACATAATTAATCGTATTTCTAGAAACTCTAGTTAACTTTTTCTTCTTTAAAATATCTATTGGTTTAGTACCGCAAATATATATTTTACGAACACCTAAAGCATCAGACAAGCGAAAAGCACTACCAACATTAACAATATCGCTTATGTTATCTAATACTAAATAAATTGGAAACTTTTTTTGCTCATGTTTATAATTTTGATGAGTTAATTGTACATTTGCCATTTATACTCCACCTTCGTTCCATACTTTTTATAAAGTCCATTCCACTGCAAATCCAAACATTTCACTAATTGTGTAAATGTTTTTTGCTTGAAATTTCAATTTAGGAAAGGCATCAAAATAATTGATGCCTTTTATTTTATTTTTTTCAAAGTTTTTACAAGTTTCTTAGTCAAGAATGGTCTTGCAAATTGTTCTTCAAAATATAATATACTATTTTTATATCGATTATATGCTTCTTCATATTTTTCACTTTCGATTTTATTCACACAGTATTTAACAATATTATTATATATTTGATTATAAATTATTTTATTTGGTTCCAATTGATTAATTGCTTCTACAATAATAGGTGCTACTTGATAATAATACTTTATATCATTTTCCATTACTAATTGGTCACGAAACCATCTTAGAACTCTTAATTCATAACAATCATCATCAAATTGAGATTCCAAACTCTTCATACAAGCAGTAGTTAAGTAACATTCTATATCCGTTTTCTCTTTATTTGTGTGATTTGGTCCATGTTCTACAATATAACCTTTTCCGGTTTCTGTATTTATGTTAATATGTATTGCTGAATGATCATCTTTATTTTTATAATCTCCTTCATAAATAGATATAGATGCATTCTTTTTTTCTTCTCCTCCTGTAATTTTAATAACAGTACCATCTTTTAATTTAATTTTACTTTCTTCAGATATTTTATTTTTTCTCCCTATCTTTTTCAATACAATGTTTCCACATTTGCAAAAATTCTCCATGCCAAATATCAATTTCTTCAATATATGTAGTATCGATTGCTAAACATTCAAATTTTAAATCAGCAATGAGTGAATCAACTTGTTTTAATTCATTACAATCTATTTTAGTTAAATCATGATGATTATAATAAATACCAATCCAATGTTTTACAATATTAAATAATTGATGATATTCATTCCAATATGTTTGGTATGGTTGATACTGCATAGCAATAATAATTGGCAAAAGAAAGCGTTGAAACATATAATCAATATTTTGCTCTGTTGGTTTTGTTTCATATGTAAACGTATATTTTTCGTTCATAAAACCACCTCTATTTGTAAACAGAATACTATTTTAAACTCAAAAAGTCAATAAAAAGGCCCCAATTAAATTGGTGCCTTGTTTTATTTGTCTCTTACTCTTGCATTTAATTTAGATTCTACTTCATCAATCATTTTATTAAATACTTTCATTACTTCTTCATCAGTTAATGTTTTTGTTGCATCTTCAAATGTAATAGAATATGCGATTGATTTTTCATTCGCTCCTACATTTTCTCCAGTATATACATCGAATACATCAATATTTGTTACCATACGTCCACCTACATGTTTTAAGACATCCATGATTTCTTTTGATGTTATTTTTTTCTCCACAATGAATGCGACATCTTTATGGATTGCTGGATATTTAGATACTTCTTTATATTTTACCATACGTACTTTATGAGACATGATTTTTAATAGATCTAATTCAAATACATATACTTCTTTTTTGCAGTCTGTAGGATGAACTTGACCAAAATATCCAACGACTTCGCGATCGATTAATAATGCACAGCTTCTTCCTGGATGGAATTCTTTTGGTAAATTGTTGGTATCAAATGAATAACGGTTATTTAAACCTAAATACTTCATGATATTTTCAATAATACCTTTCACATAATAGAAATCTACTACAATTTTTTCTTGTTGCCATAAATTATTTGTTCCAATTCCATATAATAATCCTGAAATCATTGGTTTTTCTATATATTCTTCGTTTTCTTTATAATAGATATTTCCAGATTCATAGATTGCAACATTCTTCTGATTTCTACTAATATTGTACTCCCAAACATTTAATAGAGATGGAATTGAACTCTTACGTAAATATTTTCTATCTTCTGTTAATGGATCTAATAATGTAATATCCTCATTTTGATAGTTTGTATATTTATTGACATCTTCTTTTCTAACAAGAGAATATGTAATAACTTCTGTTAGTCCTAATCCTTGTAAACGATGATGTAACTCTTTTGTTAATAATTCTTTTTTAGAATAACTTCCCTCTTTTGTCTCTAAAACAGGAAGTTTTCCAACAACATGTTCATAGCCATAAATTCTACCTACTTCTTCAATAAGATCTTCTTTAATATTGATATCTAATCTTCTAGTAGGTACTGAAACATGAAATACTGCATGATTCTCTTTTACTTTAAATCCTAAACGAGTAAATACATCGATAACTTCTTCTTTTTTTAATTCCATTCCAAGTACTGCATTGATTTTATCTAAAGTAACTTCAATTTTTTTATCTTCTTTACTTGTTTTATCATGTGTTAAGATTCCATCATATACTTTTCCATCAGCATATTTTTCTAGTAAATAACAAGCTCTATTTAATGCTTCTTTGGTTCTATTTGGATCAATTCCTTTTTCATATCTACTAGATGCTTCACTACGTAATATGGATTTTGCTGTATAACGAATATGAATTGGCTCAAAGATAGCAGCTTCAACAAAAATATTTTTCGTATCCATTTCTACTTCTGTAGAAAGACCACCCATAACTCCTGCTAAAGCAACTGCTTCTTTTTCATTTGCAATGACTATATCACTTGTCTTTAATGTTCTTTCTTGACCGTCTAATGTTTTTAGTTTCTCATTTTCTTCGGCCATACGAACGATTACTTTATCGCCAAGACGATCTTTATCGAAGAAATGAAGTGGCTGTCCGTACTCTAACATCACATAATTACTAATATCTACAACATTGTTAATAGAACGAATTCCACTTGCCATAAGACGTTCTTTCATCCATTCTGGACTATCTTTAATCACAACATCTTTGACAATTTTTCCTAGATAAATTGGACAATTTTCTGTTTGAACATCAATTGTCATATTATCATTAATATTTTCTTTTAATACTTTAGGCTGATTTTCTGGATAAGTAACTGGACGATTGTAAATAGCTCCTATTTCATGGGCCATACCTAAAATACTTAATAAATCTCCACGATTAGCAGTTAATTCAAAGTCAATTACTTCATCATCATATCCCATGTAATGAATCGCATCTGCACCAACTGGAGCATCATCTGGAAGAACATGAATACCAGTTTTATCTTCTTCACTCATGTACTTTGATTCAATTCCCAATTCTTCTAAAGAACAACACATTCCATTAGAATCCATACCAGCTAATTTTGCCTTTTTTATTTCCATTCCATTTGGTAATTTAGCTCCTACTGTTGCTACAGGAACTTTAATTCCTTGTCTCATATTAGGAGCACCACATAAGATTTGTACAACTTCATTTCCTAAATCTACTTTACATATATGAAGTTTTTTACTTTCAGGATGCATTTCACATTCTAATACATGTCCTACGACAATACCAGTAGCTTCACTTATTTTTTCGACGCTTTCATATTCATTTCCAGCAAGAACCATTTTATTTGCAACTTCGTTAAAATCTAAATCATCTACTTTAATATAATCATTTAAAAAACTCTTACTAACACGCATCTTATTCGCCTCCTTCTACTCTGTTGAAATCATTTAAGAATCGAAGATCATTAGTATAAAAACTACGAATATCTGTAATTCCATATTTTAACATAGCAATTCTTTCTGGTCCCATTCCAAATGCGAAACCAGTGTATTTTTCTGGATCATATCCATTATCTCTTAGTACGTTTGGATGTACCATTCCACTACCTAGAATTTCTATCCAACCTGTTCCTTTACATAGTGAACAACCTTTTCCACCACATTTAAAACATGATACATCAACTTCTATTGATGGTTCTGTAAACGGGAAGAAACTTGGACGAAGACGAATCTCACGATCTTCTCCAAACATTGTTTTTGCTAAAATTTCTAATGTTCCTTTTAAATCAGCAAGAGAGATATTCTCATCGACAACTAATCCTTCAATTTGGTGGAATTGATGTGAATGAGTAGCATCGTCATTATCTCTACGGTACGTTTTACCAGGACAGATAACACGAATTGGTTTCTTTTCTTTATTTGCTTCCATCGTTCTAGCTTGTACTGGAGATGTTTGAGTACGAAGTAATACTTCATCTGTGATATAGAAACTATCTTGACTATCTCTGGCTGGATGTCCTTTTGGTAAATTTAAAAGTTCAAAGTTATATAAATCTAACTCTACTTCTGGTCCTTCTACAACATCATAACCCATAGATACGAATAATTCCTCTACCTCGTTAATGATTTTTGTAATTGGATGTACTCCTCCTATTGTAAGTTCTGTACTAGGAAGTGTAATATCAATTGTTTCTTTTTGTAAGCGTTCTTCTAATTCCTTTTTTTCTAATTCTTGTTTTTTTGATTCTAATAATTCGTTTACTTCAGTTTTTAATGTATTTAAAGAACGTCCAAATTCTTTTTTCTCTTCAATAGATAAACTTCCCATCTTACTACTAAGACTTTGAATTGGTCCTTTTTTTCCTAAATATTCTACACGAATTTCATTTAACGCTTTGGTGCTTGTAGTCTGATCTACTTTATTTTTAATTTCTTGTTTTAATGTATTTAACTCTTCTATCATATTATTCCTCCTCTTCCCTACAAAGAAAAAAGTCACATCCTAGATAAGGACGTGACAATACGTGGTACCACCTTAATTCATAGCAAAAGCTACCTTATAGACTATAACGCATCACCGATATATATTTTCTTATATACAGCTCCAAAGACGAATTCATAACGCTTTTTTATCTACTTTCCACCAACTGTAGACTCTCTTTAAAAAAGGTGAGTTACTACTACTTCTTTTTCTTTGCTTTTTTTGTAAACTAATTAGATTATACCATAATTCCTTTTAATTTCAAGTATAATTTAAAAAAAGTATTCAACTTGAATACCTTTATTCATGATATGTATATTTATAATTTTCATTCGTATTTTTTACTTGAACATAACTATCATCAGAAAACGTCTCTCCTGTTTTAGGATTTTCTATTTTCTTATCGATATAGTTTCCATTTTTTAACTCTCCCACCGTTACTGTAGCCGTTGCACCATCTTCTGGTAATAATAATGCATGATCTGCATAATAATTTCTGGCACCATTGATAATACTATTTACTTGTTGTTCATAAGCACTTTCATTTGAACGATTAATTGCTCCAAAAACATTGGGAAATACAATTACAGCAAGAATGGCTAAAATCGTTAGTGTTGCTAGTAATTCGATTAATGTAAAACCTTTTTGTTTCATACTATCACCTAGTTCACTTGTGGGGTACAACTATCAAGTAATTGATATTCGTAATTTAATCCACCATGATTATTCACTGTATATTGTACGTATTTTCCTAAATCGATTTCTTTTCCAGTAGATGCATCGGTTACCGGTGATTCTAATTTTCCATCTGCAACAAGTTCACGTAATGTGACACAAAAGACATTTCCAGGGGTACGAATATAATCGTTTTGTCGCTCATCAAGATAAAGAGAACCCGCACTATAAATTAATTTTAATGTTGCTTCGTTAATGGTATCTTTTGAACTATTTAACTGATTTAAAATGGGTGGAATGGAAATCAAAGCAATCACACCTAATATCACAATCACACCTAATAATTCAATTAATGTAAATCCTTTTTTCATTTTGATCACACTCTATTCTCATGTTCATTATAACGATTTTTAAAGTTTTTGTAAAGAAAAGAATTACTGTTACATATCGTAATACGCAAGTAATTCTTCAACTGACATATTTCTTAAACTATTTTGATGAATCGTATTTACAACATCATAATCAAATGTGTAATATACATCACCCAAAATAAATTCTACTCTATCTATATTAGAAAATAAATTTAATAGAATTGCACTATCTTTTTCAAATACGCTATTATCTGGTGTTTCAATTCCCTCTTTATAAGTAATTGTAATTGTTCTTGGACTATTTGTCGTATCAGCTTTTACATCTTCATATGAGTTTGCACTTTCTAGTAAATTTATCAATTCTTTTAATTTATTTGTATCTGCTAAATTAATTGTTCTATACGACTCTATTTTTGTAACATCTTCCGTTTTTATTTCATTTGGTTGTACCTTTACTGTATTATTCGGAATAAAGAATAAATATGGTGCAGTAAAAATCGTTAAAACAAGTGCGATTTTGAATTCTTTTCCATTAGAAAGACGAATCGCTTTCATCGTAATTAATTTGTTTAAATAATAAATCAATACTGTAGATACAATAAATGCAAGTAAAGTATATAAGAATGTATAAATATTTGTAAATGGATTGGTAACAAGTGGTTCTGCCAATTTTGTATTAATCCAATCAAAACGCGCTAAAAATTGTGTTAATAGTAAAATTAAAGTACCAACAATATAAGATAAAAAAGTAACAATACAAGCTGGTAAGATTATTTTACGATAAGTTTCTGTTACTTTCACCACACGTAATTTTTTTAGTGATAATATAAGAATGACACTAATAATGATAAATAAAGCAACCAAAAAGATAAATAAACCTGGTGATACTAAATAAGCCACCCATGAAGGATAATTCATAAATCCACCCCTATTCTTGAAATCATTATAACATATTTTTCATATTCTTACCACAAAAAAATTCTTCCCCGAAGGGAAGAATTCTTTTACATCATATCTTCTAACTTATCATTTGCTTTTTTTAACGACTTATTTACTACCTTTTCTACTTTATTCATCATTGGTTTGTTATATTTTTGATATGCTGCATAAGCACCAGCTCCAGCAGCCATACCAGTTACTAACATAGCAAGACTTGTTTTTTTCATAAAATCACCCTCTTAGCTAAAAAATATGACCGTATGTAATCTCTTACATACATTGTTATTATTCCCTATATTTCTTGTTTTAAACGTTCTTTTAGAGTTGTTTTACGAATTTGTTCTTGATTATTTCTAATACTTTCTAAAAACGCTTGTGGTTCTCCCAATAAAATCAATTTCTTTTTAGCTCTAGTAATTCCTGTATAAACCAATTTTCGATAAAGCATACGATGATATGACATACTCAGTGGCATCACTACAACCGGAAATTCACTTCCCTGTGATTTATGAATTGTAATAACAAAACCATGTTTTAAACTATTAAAATCCTTTGGTAAATATTTCACTAATAATCCATCATAATCAACGTATATCTCTTTCTTTTTCGACGTACTTTCCGTTTCTAATAATATCCTTTCAATAGTCCCAATATCACCATTAAATACATTTTCATCTGGCATATTGACAAGCTGTAATACTTTATCATGTTCTCTATAAATCACATCACCATAAGTAAATTCTCTTTTCTCTTTTGATGGTGGATTAAATACTTCTTGTAATTCTTTATTTAAATTATCAATACCATTCATTCCACGATACATAGGTGCCATTACTTGAATTTGTTTATCAGTATAACCTTTATCTAAAATCTGCTTACAAATTGCCTTTAAATTTTTTCGAAGAGACTGACTAGAACATTTTAAAAATGTATAATCACTTTTTTCTTTTAAATAATTATCACTTAATGCATTATCTTTGATCTCTTGAGCCAAAGTTGTAATATAAGAATTTTCATCTTGACGATAAAGTAAATCTAATTCTACCATCGGAATGATATCACTTTCGATAAAATCTTTTAAAATTTGACCAGGACCAACACTTGGTAACTGATTATAATCTCCCACAAAAATAATTTGAATATGATTTTCTAATCCTTCCATTAAACTATGAAGTAAAGATAAATCAATCATACTCACTTCATCTACGATAATAAGCTTCCCATGATCTTTATGAAATGCATTGACACCAAATTCATTGGTTTCTTTATTCCATTTTAAAAAGCGATGAATTGTACTAGCAGGCAATAACGTTGCTTCACTCATTCTTTTACTAGCTCGACCAGTGGGCGCTAAAAGACGTATCTCATCAATTAACTGATCGTGATTTAAATCATTAAGTTTTTGATATAATTCAATAATAGCTTTAATAATTGTTGTTTTTCCAGTTCCCGGTCCACCTGTAATAATAAAACAATGATTTGTTAGTGCTTCTTTGATAGCTTTATTTTGTTTCTCATTATAAGTAACACCACAACTTTCTTCATATGTTTCTATCATTTTATCTAAATTCTTATATTTTAACTGTGATAAATGACATAAATAACGAATCTTATCAGCTACTTCCACTTCAGCTTGATAAATTTTACTTTCATAATAGCGTTCTTGTTCCCTATATATTTTCTCATCATCAATTAACTCATTTAATAATGTTGTAAAAGTATCCCAATCTATCTCTGTTTTTAAATAGTGACTGACAGCTTGATATAATTCTTCCACTGTAAAATACGTATTTCCAGTTTCAAATGTCATAGTACGAATCATATATAAAATACAAGCACGTACTCTTCTCTCATCGAGTGGATCAATCTCTTGTTTTCTAGCGATTTCATCTAATTTCAAAAAAGAAATATCATCAACTTCATCCATGAGTTCATATATATTATGTTCTAAATGTTCTATCGTATACGATTTATAAGTATTATAAATATTTAATGAATCTTTCATTGAAAACCCTAATTCTGTTAAATAGACAATCGTTTTATGGCTCTCTTCATATTTTACTAAAATATCATATATTCTTTTTGCTTTCTTAGAAGAAAGTTTTGGTACTAGTGCAAGACAAGAAGCATCTTCTAGTATTTTTTCTAATGCTTTTTCACCTAATACATCAACAATGATTGTAGCTTGTTTCTCACCAATTCCTGGAAATAAATCACTTGCTAAAAAAGCAATGACACCATCTTTATCTTCCGGTTTAATTTTTTCATATTCATTAACTTGAAATTGAAATCCATATTTTGGATGATCAACACCTTCTCCATAAAAAATATAATTATCATCTTCATTCAACTCGTGAAAATATCCTGTAAATGTAATCGTTTTATTGACATAATCAGCTAATTTTTCATCATTTGTTTCTCGTACTTTAAAAATACCAATCACATAACCTTTTTCTGATGAGAAAATACTGCGACGATAATTTCCTTTGATATAGTATTTCATTTTCTCACCTCTTTCTCATGTATTATATCACGCATAATGAAAAAAGGCATTTGCCTTTTATTTTGAGTGTCCCATAGAACTTACATATGATTGTACTTCATCCATATCTAAACTACCATTTAATGTATCATATCCAAATTCCATATAAAAATCTTCAAATGATATTTTTTCTTTGATTTCATCACTAAGTGATTCATAATATGGTCTTACATAATCTTTATTTCTAATATCCTGTTGCACTTCAGGTGCATATCCATCAAAAGCAACTGATTGTTCTGTTGGTGTTGCATACGAAATACCTACAATAGCAGCTCCTGTAATACTTCCTGCCAATACAACATTACGAACAGCACGACCTAACTTTTCAAATTTCTTATTATTATTCATCCTTACAACAGTATCACTATAAGATTCCATCACTTCTTGCATTGTTTTTCCATCTTCTACAAGTTCTAAATTATTGACTGCATCTTTTCCTAATACAACACGTACTTGGCTAACACCCATATCTTTCTGTTGATTTTTATTTACCGTAAAAATATAGGTAATAGAACCATTTTTATTTGGAAGTTCAACTGCTTTACTAGTCGCTTTTTCATAAATCATTTCTTTAATTAATCCAGAAATTTCGTGAAAATGTTTCATATTATTTTTATTGTAATTTACAACAAAATTTACATTATCTAAAGTCCCTGGCATAGATTGAATCACAATTTCATCTTGTTTATGTTTCATATTACACCTCTATCATTTCTACTTTCATCTTACCCTGTTTCTTCACTTTCGTCAATCATATTTGTCAATCATCTGTTAATTTTGCAAATACTAATAAACGAATTGAGGAACGATTAGTACATGTAATTAATACTAGTTGTGGATACTTATATTCTGCTTCCAATGGCGTAAAATCATCAGTACGTACTGTTCGAATAGATTCTATAGTATAATGATACACTTTTTCTTGTATTAAAAGTATAATCCGATCTCCAATTTGACTTTGATGTAAATCACCAAATACAGATGGAATACTATGTCCTGCTAGAAAAATAGTCTGCTTTATGTCTAAATTTTGTGTCATACTCGCAACTTGATTTTGTGCGATAATTGTATTAACATTTCCTTTTTTTATTAAACTTTTCTTATTTGTCTTAACAATTTCAATCATCCCAAGTACATCTGTATCTTCTATTTTTTTCTTTTCATATAACTGAATCTCTTTTTCTTTGATTTCTTGTTTTTTAGTTTCTTCGCGAAAAAATAAAGCAGTATAAATTCCAACCCCGATTAGTATGATACAACCAATATATTTTATTCCTCTCATCTCTTCTTATCGATTATCATACCTAAAATAACAATAACACAACCAGCAACAGTAATTCCTATGATCCAATTTTTTGCTTTTGTAACATAATTTTCTGTATTAGGATACTGTTCTTTTTGATTTGTTACCTCTAAAGTTACAACTTGATTTTGTATTAATGTAAATGGAATAAATGTTTCTTTTAAAACATAACCTTCTTTTGCTTTTAATTCACGAAAGAAATAATCGCCAATTGGTAAGTTTTCTATACGAATGATACCGCGATCATCTGTTGTTGCTTTCCACAGTTGTTTTTTATTTTGATCAAAGAGTCCAAATGTCGTATCACGAAGTGGTAATTGATTCTCATCTGTTTTTTTTAACTCAACAGTTCCCTTTTTGAGATAATTATATATCACTGGTTCAAATTGTAAATGAAGTTGATAAGTTTCATCAACAGTAAAATAATATTTTTGTTCATTTTTTTGATATATTTCTGAAGCATTTGTTTCTTCTAAATAATACGTTCCTGGTTTTAAATAACCATTGAATAATATCTTTCCATTCTTATCACTAAATAGTTTCATAACTTCTTTTTGCTCTTTTTCATCATAAAGTGTAAATTCAATATTCGCAAGTGGAATCATTTCATATACTGCTTGTCCTTTCTCGATTTTATTCAATTTTTCTCCTAATTTGATTATCTCTAATTTTGTTTTATATAATTCATTTTGTAATCGGAATTGTTTGTATTCTCCACCAGCAAGTGTAAAACAATGTGATTTTGAATCTAAAACATAGCCTTCTTTTGTTTTTGTCTCTTTCAAGCAATAGTCTCCAAAAGGAAGATTATCCCATACAAGTTCTCCATTTTTATCTGTTATTTTAGTGGAAATCAATTTTTCATTTCCCTGATAGACACGATAGAGCTGAAATTCAACATCTGATAATGGAACTTCTTGTTGTTTGTCTATTGCTTCCCCCAATTTTAATATTTTTATTGTTCCAGTTTCCGGTTGATTTAACAATTCAAACGTTAACATATCCTCTGTTTCTTCATCAATTGTAAACGTAAAATCTTCTACTTTCTGATACTGTTCTGTCGTATTTACTTGATGTACCGTATATGTACCAAATGGTAAAGATACTTCTAAAACTCCCATTTCATTCGTTGTCATAGTTATTTTTTCTTCTGTATCTTGATTCGTAATTTCAAATGTAATATTAGCTTCTGGAATTTGTGCAGATTGATCTACATCTTCTAAGTACTTTTTGATTACAACCGTTTTTTCAATTGGTGTTTCATAAACTGTCATTCGATATATTTTTGTATTCTTATCCAATCTTAATACATAGGTTTTCTCGTCAATTAAGTATCCATAAGATGGTGTTTTTTCTTTGACATAATATACATCAGCAGGTAACTCCTTCGTTTTGGCAAACCCATCTTTATCTGTTGTAATCATATCCATGAATACTCCATCTTTTGTTTTTATTTCATAAACTGCACCTTCTAAACTTCTTCCAACCGGAGATGCACCTTTCGTTTCCTCATCTTGTTTTAATAATTCAATATAATACCCTTCCGTATTCCAAGTCAATTGAGAAGTCAGCTCACTATGAATTCCAAATGTGGCCAATGTCTGAGAATGTTCTTTTCGGTAAATCATACTCGTTTCAGTATGCATTTCTTTAGATAAGTTTAATGTATTCTTTCCCACTTGATAAGCATTGATAATGATTTGATTTCCCTCTTTTTTTACTTCTTTACTATCTGTTTTCATTTGATAATTACTTAGTACTTGATTCGTATCCGTAATAATTTTTTCTTCTCCGGACTTTAGTGTTACCATCATTCCATCAAAAGAAGGTTTCTTCTCATGTTCTTTTATTAATCGTAAAATTTCGTTTTTCTCATTTGCAACTAATATAACTTGTCCAGTACGATTTAAACCAGTCGTAAATAAAATATCTGTCATTCCTAACGTTTCCCATATTAATTGTTGCGTTGCTAGATAGTAATTTCTCGTTTGATGATTTGGATATTGATATCCATAATATGCATATAACTCCATTTTTTCTTTTTGTTCATCTGTAATACTTGCTACATCAAAATACGGTGTGGAATCATAAATACTTGATAAAATATAAACTCCTGGCTCAACACAGTATGCGATTTTATCATTTGCAAATACATATCCCTGTTTGTTTGAAAAAGACTTTCCTAAAATATTCAAATTAGTATACGTATTTTCCATATATTCAATTCGAATATTACTATCACTTGTTCCTGCATGACAAACAGTTACCACTGCAAAGAACATGACCATAAATATAAATATTTTTTTCTTCATTTTATCCCTCCTATTAATTACATACGAGATAAAATAGGAAAGTTCCTGCAAAAAAAATAATCTTTAGATATTTTTTCTAAAGATTATTTTCTAATAATTGTTTCATCGCACTCATTTGTTTTTTATGCATTTCTTCTTTTTGATCGATATAATATCTAAAATTTTGATCCGTATTACTTTCACTATCATCAATAATAGCTTCTAAATCTTCAAAATCATCTTGGATATCGAAATCATCATCATTGAAATGAATTTGTAATTCTACCATTTTCTTATAAATTTTTAATAAATCTTTCTTTTGTTTAATTTTCAACATACGAAGCTCATGACTACTTAATGCATCATTTTCATTCATTTCTGTTTGTAAATTTTGGAATCCTTCTTTTAATAATGTATTATCTTTATCACGATAAACAACTTCTGTTTGAATGACTGGTTGTGGTACTTCTACTATTTTTGTCTGCACTTCTAACGGTTGTTCTGTTTTCCTGTGGAAAACTTGATCACGATCCAAAATGAAACAAAGAATTAGTAAAACAATTGTAATAAATGCGATTGCAGTAGCTAACTCCAAAAGTGCTAGAACATTTTGATTTTGATAAAGAGCTAATGTATTAGAAATATCTAATTGGTTATTAGAAACTACGTATAAAAATAGTAAAAAGTCAGTTTCAATAAGAACAAATTGTCCAATGAGAACATTCTTAATTTTCTTTGTCCATTTAGAACAGAAATAAATCGATAAGAAGCCAATGTGGCTTATAATTAATATTAAGAAATAAAGTGCTAAATCTGGAAAATAATAACCAGTTAACAGATTTGTCATAATATAATCAAAACTAGCAAAAATCTCTTGATGGTATAAAATAATAACAACAATACTAAAAATACTATAAATAATATAAGCTTGTTTTTTTGTAATAGTTTTTCTTACTTTTTTCAAGTAATAAATTACAAAAGCGATCAAGATAAAAAGTAATGGGAGTTTTGATGTGAAAAAAGTTTGAACAAAGATTCCCAACTTATCTAATATCGACATTTGAACCATAACTCCCACCCCCTTTTTTTATCCGTTTATGAGTTCTGCGATATATATTGTCTGTGTTTTACTATTGTTATTAGTACATGTAATTAATGTTAATGTTGTTTTATTAAAATCACGATAAATTGCTACTTTACCAGTTTTGGCTTCTTGATAGATATTCACAATTTGATAAGTATAGTTTTTGCCTTGATATTCGATTACTGCTGTATCTCCTACACTTAATTGATATAAATCATTAAAATATGCGATTTTTCCACGACCAGAATGAGCTGCTAATATGAAGTTTCCGGAAGCAACATCTGGATAAGTACTAGTTGGCATAATTGCAACATGTTTATCAACGTCATTTTCTTTCGAATCCATCGATACAAAACCTGCTTTTAAATTAATTTTTGGAATTGTAATGGTTCCTATATAATTGGCATTATCTTTATATTCAGGAGCAACAACACCATCATCCTCTATTACTTCTGTTACCGCTTTATTATCTGTCTCTTCTGCCACTGTAATTTCTGGGACATCAATCTCTTCTTTAGACTCTCCTTGATTCCCTTGTTCATATAATTTGAAATTCATACTATCAAAAATCTCTTGACGTTTATTCGTAATATAAGAATAAGAGAAAAGGTATAATCCAAGACAAAATAGGAAAAAGCCAAAGACGAGGCAATGGCTTTTTTTATTTAGAATGTTTTTTCTTAGTCGCATAAATTGTTCCAGCCCCTAGTGTAAGAATGACAAATCCCATCACTGTAATTACAGTTGAACTTTTTACAGAAGTATCAGGAACTTCTACATATGGTTGGTTATACATAACTGTTTCCTGTTCAGGAGTATCTTCTGAAATTGTAATGTGAATGACTTCTTTACTTAAAACATAATCAGATGGTGCACTTACTTCTTCTAAAGTATATTCTCCGAATGGTAAGTAATCAATCGTATACGCTTCTTCGGTTGTTGTCCATTCTGCTACGATATTTCCATCAGAATCTTTTAAAACTAATTTTGCTCCAGCTAATGGTTCTTTCGTTGTTGCATCCTTTTTAATAATCGTAATCTTTCCATAACTTGGATAGAATGAAACAGTTGTACTATCTGTTATTTCTTCTTCATAAGTTTCAGGTGGTGTAATCGTCTGATAAGAAGAACCTGCTGAATAAGAATATAATACTTTATTTACAAAAGTACCTGTGATTTTTACATTCACTGATTCTTTATTTTCTAGTTCCTCAATAGGAACACGAATATAGAATTTTTCACCTGGTTCAAAAGTAGATTGTGGTTCTCCACTTTCATTATAAATTACTGCTTTTTGTGAACCAGATGTAATATTTACTTTATATGATGTCATATTAGAACTTCCAGTTACAGTAACCAAAGAAGAAACAAAGTATTTTTTATCTTCTGAGAAGTTCATCTTTTGATTTGCAGAAGCACTAATACTTGCTTTTGGATCACTTGTCTTACGAGCAGATACTGCTCCTTTTACTAATGCTTCAATTTTTGGTTTTACATTTTCTGGATCGGTAGGATTTTGTTTGTAATATGCTGGAAGCATTCCATCTTTTCCATCTGGAACTCCAGCAAGACGGTCTCCATACCAATAAATTGCAATCTGTGTAATATAAGTGTCTTTTGCTGTATTTCCAGTGATACTTTTATTTGGATATCCATTTTCAATGATATATTGATATCCTTTGTCTAATTTTTCAATTTTTGATACTGTCAAACCTGTTGGGTTATCAACTTGGTATTCCAAACAGTATGCTACTCTACCATCACTTAAATAGTTTTGAGCATAAAACAACCCTGGTTCTAAGTATGCTTTTGTCCATGGTGCATTTCCACTGATCTTTAATGTTGCTGGTGCAGTTTTCGCATTTGCAAACATCGGAATCATGAATAATACGAATGTAAATAATACCCATTTACATAATTTTGAATTTCTTAATCTTTTCATAAAAGACTCCCCCTTCTTTTTGAATGGTTACTACTCTACCACAAAATCGTTTTTTTTGCAAGTTCATCTATAATTTATGTTAAAAAAAGAAAAAATAGACTATGCCTGTTTCTTCTTTTTGGTACAATTTACCAACATATAAATCAATAATGCAACATAAGCAATATCAAAATATACCATATTATCTAACAAAAAATTTGTATTTAATCCAAGATATTGCATTTCTCCTAATTGATTGAGATATACAGATACCATACTTGTATCAAAATAAGTACGTATATATACAATAATCATTAAAAAGTGAACAAAAATAAATAAAATATGAAAACGATTATCATCCACTGTTTTTAAATGCAACATATATTCGATCAATAAATATCCTACAAAAAATAAATTTAATACCAAATAAATGTAAAGTGACAACATATTTGGCAAACTGATACGATTAAAATTTCCACTTAAAATATTAGAAAAACTAATAATAAACAAAACCGTTACGACAAAAAACAATATATTTCTGCCATGATAAAGTGCTTTTCTCATATAGCACCTCCATCTTCCAATAGAAAATTAGCAAATTGAATATGATCTTCCAATACTTGTATCACATAACTTTGTGCAAAAGTAAGTGTTTGCGTTAGTTTCTCATCTGTTTTTAAATCAATATAATAATGATCATTATCTTGTAGTCTCATTAATTCATAGTCCGCATAACTATCATATGCTAATATCTTTTCTCCAAATAAATCATAGAGAGAAATTCCATGGTACGATTTATTTTGAAAAAGAGAATGAATTGCACTCATAGATTTCGAATCTGGTATCATTTCTTTTGTCATAGTCAAATACTGATATACATTAACATCACTGACAATCATATGATCATAATTCCAATAATCAGACTGCTGCATCAAAACTTCTACCCGATTTAAATAATTTTTTAACTGTGTCAATTCCTCTTCTAGAAATAACTCTGTTTGTGTTACTGCTTCTAATTGTTTATTTTTATCTGATAACTCTTGTAATAAATCCGCTGCAACTTGATAAGATGTATCTTTTAAAGAAATTTGTTTTCTTCCATTTAACGAAATTACGTGAAAAATATTTGCAAATAACAAGTATCCACCTACTGTCAAGACTATAAAAACACATCCAGCTTGTATCCAATTACGAAACCCTCTTTTTCTCTTCATATCACACACTCCTACCCTAGCAATATTGTATCATATTTTTTTGTTTCTGGATGTGATATTTTAAAAAAAGAAGCTTTCGCTTCTATTACAGTTAAATATTTTTATAATAAATATTATTTAGATAGAGTTTTTGGCTTTTTACCTTTCACTGCATCATCTATATTTATTTGTATCAGTCCACACTCATCAAACCAATAAGCTGTTTGACACACTTCATTTATATATTTTCTATCATGAGAGACACTAATAATAGCTCCATGGTAATTAGTTAAAATATCTCTAATAATAGGATTCGATAAAGGACTCAAATTTCTTGTTGGCTCATCTAATAATAAAACATTACAATCATCTAAAATCATTTTCATCAATAATAACTTCGCCTTTTGTCCACCAGATAATTCTTTAATAAGAGAAAACATTTCATCACTAGTAAACTTCATATTTCCCATAAAAGATCTAATATAACTTTCCGAAAACTTTTCTGTCTGTAAAAAGTCAATTGCTTTTTGATTAGAATTAAGAATATCATCGTAATTTTGTGGCATATATCCTAAGCGAATATCATTTCGTATTTTTAACACATCATAGATTGATTTTATTAATGTAGTCTTTCCAGCACCATTTTGTCCAACAATAACAATATGTTCAGGTCCTTGAACAAATAAAGAAACATCTTTCGCAAGTACTTTATTGTCTACTTTTAAATCATTCAATTCTAAATCTAATACCATTTTGCCATTTGGAATAGAAACATCTGGATGAAATTTAATATTTATTGCTTCTTCAACATCCGCCTTATGTGTTAATGTTCTTTCGTCTAACTTCTTTTCTTGAGCAAGTAATGAATTCATACGATTTGTACGACCAGGATTCGCAAGTTGAACTTTATTTTTTATTTGTTTTAAAGTTTGAATTTCAGATTTATAATTACGAAGTTCATTACCAGCTTGTTGATTTTGATTTTCTATTTTTCTTAATCTAGTTTCAACATACTCCTTATATCCCATTTTAGCAATCACATAACTAGAATCACTTTTTTTCTTTAATTGTTCCAAATGAATAATAGTATTAGCTGTATTTTCAAGTAAAGTTTCATCATGAGAAACAAAGATAATTGGTTGTTTCGTATCTAAAATAAAATTTTCTAACCAACTTAAAGTGTCGATATCTAAATCGTTAGTAGGTTCGTCCAATAATAAAATATCATTTTTTTCCAGCAAGAGCTTACATAACTGAAGTTTTACCTTTTCTCCTCCTGATAAATAAGAAATTAAATAATTTTCTTCTAAAATATCCTCGCTCAGTCCCATTTTAGCAAGCATTTTTAAAAGTTCTCCAAATAAATTATACTTTTCATAATCTATTTCTTCTTCTGGACTATTTTTTAAAAAATAATTAAGAACAGAATCCTGATTCCATTTTGGATCTAAAAATTGTTGTAAATATCCAATTTTATAGTGGTTGGTAATAACTTCTCCTTGAAAAGTACAATATCCTTCTACTAAAGAAGAATCATAGATGAATTTAAGTAATGTACTTTTCCCATTACCCTCTTCACCAATAATAGCTGTTTTATCTCCTTGTGACAATACGTATGAAAAATTCTTAACAAGTGGGCGATTATCCGGTTTTAATGTTAAATATACATTATTTAATTCCAACATAATATCACGCTCCTAGTATAATAAAAATTAAACGGTCTTTTTACCTTGTTATTAAAGTTCTTTTTCTCATGAATCACTTTAAATATATAATATCTAGAACCTGCCATTCCTGTCAATTTTTTTATAAGTTATAATCCTACGAACTCAACTAAAAAAAGACAAATAAGTTTCAATATTAACCTATTTGTCAATAATTTGAAGAAGCCAATAAAATGCTTCTATATTTCTAAATCTCCACCTAACATAGATTTAATATGATTCAAATATACTTCTAACAAATTTGCTTTTTCAATTGTCTGATTAACTGTTAATGGAATTTTTCTCTGTTCTTCTCCATCTACTTTTAGAATTAACTCTCCTACTTCGTCTCCTTTCTTTACAGGAGCCGTTAAATTTTTCATTTTCACTTCATAATCTGCATTTTTCTTTTGACCAACTTTTTTATTTAATACAGTTACATCTTCCATTGGTACTAATTTGACGGTATCTTTCTTTCCTTTTTCAACACGTACAGCACCAACAACACTATTTGTATCCAATAATTTTTCTGTCGCATACTGACTAAATGCATAATCTAACATACTTGTTGTTTCACTATTTCGTGTCTTTGTATCAGGTTCTCCCATAACTACTGTGATAAATCTAGTATCTCCACGCTTGGCAGTAGATGTCAAACAATATCCTGCTTCTTTCGTATAACCTGTTTTTAATCCATCTAATCCGTCATAAAAACGTACTAATTTATTTGTATTAACCAACCATACTTTATTTTCTTGATCTTCACGCAAATAATCTTCATAAATAGATGTATATTCTAACACTTTTTCATGACGAACTAATTCTTTGGCAATCATCGCCATATCATAAGCACTAGAATAGTGATTTGCTGTATCTAATCCATGTGGATTTTTAAAGTTGGTGTCATTTAGTCCTAAATCTTTTGCCTTTTGATTCATCTGATTGACAAATTCTTCTTCAGTACCTGCTACAGCTTCTGCTAAGGCAACCACTGCATCATTCCCTGATGCAACAGCAATTCCTTTAAATAAATCTTGGACAGACATTTTTTCTCCTGTTTCCAATAAAATTTGACTTCCACCCATACTGGATGCATTTTCACTTACTGTAATCATTTGATCCCACTTTAAATTACCATGATCAATTGCTTCAACAATCAACAACATACTCATCATTTTTGTCATAGAAGCAGGTGCTAACTTCTCGTGAGAATTCTTCTCAAAAATAATTTCTCCAGTACTCGCTTCTATCATAATCGCACTCTTGGCATTTTCTGCTAAATTGAGTGCTTTCACTCTCCATGGAAACATAATCAAAATTCCTAACAAAAGCACAAATCCCTTTTTCATAATTCACCTCTAATACGTTTTATGATCTTTTCAGAGGAACTAGAACAAAATTTCACAATTGCCATCAAACAAATAACTTGATACAATAAGAATAAGATAGAGGTTGATAAGATGGAAAAATTTCAAGCAACAAAATTAGCGAGTTATTTGGGAATGGGATTTAACTTACTATTATTTATTATAAAATTTGCCGTATCGATACTATCTTCTAGCCAAGCCATGATGGCAGATGCTATAAATAGTCTAGGAGATATTCTATCCTCTCTGATGACATTTATTGGAAACAAAATTTCTAGTAAACCACGCGACCAAGATCACAATCTAGGACATGGCAAAGCAGAATATATTTATTCCCTACTCATTAGTATTTTACTCATTGTATTATCTTTTTCTTTTATGGGAAGTTCTTTTCAGTCTATTTTCATAAAAAAAGAATATACTTTCTCTTATCTATTAGTTGTTGTCTGTATTCTTACAATTCTCATAAAATTATTTCTATACCTTTATACCAATCACCTTTCTAAAAACTTAAACAGTTTATTATTGAAAGCAAATGCTAAAGATCATCTATATGATGCGATGATTACACTCATAAATTTATTTGCCATTATATCTATCAACTTTGGTATTTACGCAATTGATGGAATTGTTGGAGTGGGAATTTCTTTTTGGATTTTATGGAACGGAATACAAATATTTAAAGAAAGCTATGATGTACTCATGGATAAAACAATGGAAGGCGAAACTAAAAATAAGGTCGTGAAAATGATAAAACAATATCCAGAAGTAAAAAGAATTGGACAATTTATTGCAACGCCGGTTGGCTATCAATATCAAATCTCATTTACGATTTACGTGGATGGAAATTTAACAACTTATGCATCTCATAAAATTGCAAATCAAATTGAACATGAACTAAAAAAACTTCCAGAAATATATCTCGTTGTAATTCATGTAAATCCAATTTAAATATTTTCTTTTGATTTTCTTGATTCTGAATTGTAAAAACATACTTTTTTGGTTATAATGATATTAGGGTGATGATATGTATCGTACAAAAAGAAAAATTAAAAAAGGTCCAATTATTGCAGCTATTTTAATTGTTGTAATCGGTGTCGGTGGTTTTTTTGCTTTCAAAGAAATCCGTTATCGCATGAGTAATACTTATAAACTATTAAAAATTGGATACAATGAAACAGAAACAAATATTTTGATTGAGAAATACGATAAAGAAAAATTAAAAGAATTAATTCAAGATAAAACCTTGGATTCAAATATTCCAAAACTGTTACAACAAAAATATTATTTAGAAAAAAATTTAGATCGTTATTTAACATATTTGAAAGATAATCCAGAAGTATCTGTCAAGGATGCGGTCAGTTTAGTCAATGTCAATCGCGATCGTGATTTTTATGAAGATATGCAAGAAACTGATACTTCAAAAGGAGATTTAATGCTCGTTAATAAATACTATAAACTAACAAAGGATTTCAAGCTAGATGACATTGTTCCAATCAGTAATCAATTTGCTTATGAAGACAATGAAATTCGTAAACATGTTTATGAACGATATCGTTCTATGTGGAATGCAGCAAAAGAAGAAGGATTATTACTGATTGTAAATTCTTCTTATCGTGATTATGAAACTCAAGATGCAGTATGGAAAGATTATGCCGAAGCAAATGGAGAAGAATGGGCGGACAATAAAGCTGCTAGAGCTGGTTCTAGTGAACATGAAACAGGACTTGCTTTAGATATCGTAACAAATAATGTAATTATGAACGAATTTGAAAATACAGAAGAATTTAAATGGTTACAAGATAATGCTTATAAATATGGATTTATTTTAAGATATCCAAAGGGAAAAGAAAATATTACTGGTTACGAATATGAATCTTGGCATTATCGTTATGTTGGAGAAGAAGTTGCGAAAGAAATTCATGATTTAGATATTACTTTCGATGAATATTATGCTTATTACTTAGATAAATAGTGGGAACTACCCACTTTTTTTATGGACAAGTCTTTCTTTTCCTAACCTTGCATATAATATAATGGTGAAACATATGAATGAAAAAAAGTTTCGGATCTGTGTCTATATTGTTCTATTTATTCTCGTTATTGTTTTCTTTACCAAAGACTTTAATTTATTTTCTGACTTTTATAAAAACATAAAACCAGTAAAACATCCAGAACGACTAGATGCTTTGGTCAATAAAAACTATCGATTAGAAGAAGATTATATGCCTTCTGATTTAGAAGAAGTTGATATTGAATTTTCCCATGAACATAAGTATTTACGTCATGATGCAAAGATAGCTTTTGAAAAAATGGCAACGATTGCTAAAAAAGAGGGATATCAAATTGTCTTGGTATCTGCATATCGCAGTTACTCCTATCAAGAAGAATTATACAATTATTATGTAAAAACTAGTGGTAAAAACTATGCTGACCGATGTAGTGCAAGACCAGGACATTCAGAGCACCAAACAGGATTAGCGCTAGATATCATGGGGGAAAATGGTGATTACAATCGGTTTGAAGACACAAAAGAATTTGAATGGATGCAAAAACACGCCCACGAATATGGTTTCATTTTAAGATATCCAAGTGATGGATATGATATCACTGGTTTTAAATATGAACCATGGCATTATCGATATGTTGGTATCGAATTAGCAACCTATCTAACTAATAAAAAAATAACATTAGATGAATACTATTTTAAAAAATATGGAAAATAAAAAGAACCGTAGTTCTTATTTTTGACAATTCGTACAGTAATAACTACTACGTCCATTGATAAATTTTTTTCGAATTGGCTTTTCACAAATAGGACATGGTTCTCCTTCTTTTCCATGAACAAATAATCTTTGTTGAAACATACCATCTACCCCTTCACTAGGATGATAACTACGAATCGTACTACCACCTAAATCAATCGCTTCTTTTAATACTTTTCTAGTATAATTAATAATCGATTCTAACTCTTTTTTCGTTACCCGATTTGTTTTTCTAAGAGGTGAAATATGACTCAAAAATAAAATTTCATTCGCATAAATATTACCAATACCAACAATAATACTTTGATCTAACAAACTTGTTTTAATCGGAATTGTCTTATGTTTATACTTCTCTTTTAAATAAGAAACCGTGAGTAATTCACTCCATGGTTCTAATCCTAACTGTGATAAAGGTGGTACTTGATAAGCAGTCTCTTTCGGAAGTAAATACATTCTTCCGAATTTTCTCGTATCATGATATCTTAATTCTCTCCCATCATCTAAATAAAAAATAACATGTTCATGTTTCGAAATTGGATCTTCTTTCGTACGAAAGAAATATTTTCCTTCCATTCTCAAATGAGAAAGTAAGAAATACTGATCTAATTCAAAAATCAACCATTTCCCGTATCGTTTCATTTGATGAATCATTTGATTTTTTATATCAGTTTTAAATATCTCAACAGATGGTTCAGCAATAATATTTGAATAATGAACCGATACATTTAATATCGTTCTATTTTTTAACTGTTTTTCTAAGCTTCTTCTTACAGTTTCCACTTCTGGTAATTCTGGCATAATATCTCCCCCAAAGTTATTTTAACACAAAAAGAAAAAAGATCATCTCTTTTTTCTTTGCTAATTTTTAGATACTAATACTTCTTTACCACCCATATATGGTCTTAATGCTTCAGGAATTTTTACACTTCCATCCTCTTGATAGTTATTTTCTAAAAAGGCAATTAATCCACGAGGTGTTGCAAGTACTGTATTATTTAAAGTAGAAACAAAGTAATTTCCTTCTTCTCCCTTAGCACGAATACCAAGTCTTCTTGCCTGAGCATCTCCAAGTGTAGAACAACTACCTACTTCAAAGTATTTTTTCTGTCTTGGACTCCATGCCTCTACATCACATGATTTTACTTTCAAATCAGCAAGATCCCCAGAACAACACTCTAATGTTCTAACCGGTATATCTAAACTTCTAAAGAATTCTACCGTATACTGCCACATCTTATTGTACCAATCCATCTCTTCTTCTTTCTTACATAAAACAACCATCTCTTGTTTTTCAAATTGATGAACACGGTATAATCCTCTTTCCTCAATTCCATGAGCCCCTACTTCTTTTCTAAAACATGGAGAATAAGAAGTTAATGTAATAGGAAGTTCTGTTTCTTTTAACAATTGACCTTTAAACTTTCCAATCATAGAATGTTCACTTGTACCAATTAAGAATAAATCTTCACCCTCAATTTTATACATCATCGCATCCATCTCAGCAAAACTCATCACTCCATTTACAACATCTCCATGAATCATAAATGGTGGAATACAATAAGTAAATCCTTTATCGATCATAAAATCTCTCGCATATGATAACATCGCTGAATGAAGACGTGCGATATCACCCATCAAATAATAAAATCCATTTCCAGAAGTACGTCCAGCACTTTCCTTATCCAAACCATTCAATTGATCGCAAATATCTGCATGATATGGAATCTCATAATCAGGAACAATTGGATCACCATATTTTTCAATTTCCACATTTTCGCTATCATCTTTTCCAACTGGAACAGATGGATCAATCATCTGTGGAATAATTAACATCTTCTCATAAATTTTCTTAGAAACTTCCTCTTCTTCCTGTTCAATTTCCACTAACTGTTCGTTAATTTTTTTCACTTCATCCTTTAATGCATTCGCCTCATCAATCTTCTTATCACGCATTAACTTTCCAATGTTTCCACTAGACTCATTTCTTTTACTGCGAAGCATATCTCCCTGTTGTTTCAGCTCTCGATTCTTCTGATCTAACTCGATCACTTCATCTACTAGTGGTAACTTTTCATCTTGGAATTTCTTTTTGATATTCTCTTTTACTAATTCTTTATTTTCTCTTACAAATTTAATATCTAACATGTCTTTTCCTCCTCTATTTTCTCAAAACGATATTTCTGACCTGTCACATTATCTTTTCTCTGACTCACATCTTCTTGATCGTAAAACATCGAGACTGGTCTTACCCAATATTGTCCATCATGTGAGTAAACTACCATATCTTCTAATGTTTCTGTATGTTTACAAAGACAAATCACTTCTATGATATTTCCTTTAAAATGTCTAAACTTATCATGTGGTTTTATTTCCATATTATCCCTCTTTTCATAAAAAAAGAATGGTATTCAAGGAGTGCATATGCACGGTACCATCCTTTCTTTTACTCATATTTGATAACGGTATTCACCGGAAACGATTAGTTTCTCTAGAAAGTAGATTCATAAAACACAATTCTTAGTTTACACCAACCACTAAGTCTCTTTTTAAATTGTTATTTTATTACTAGTCTTTCATCACTGATTTATAGTGTGATTATAACATGTCTTAAAAGAAATTGTCAATGATTTTACCATGACACAATCATAACTACTGGATATTTATTATTTTGCCTCATACCAGTTTTTTCCATAGGCAATATCTACTTTTAATGGTACTTTTAATTTTAGTACATGTTCCATTTTATCTTGAATTATCTCTTTTACGATTTCTATCTCATCTTTATCACAGTCAAACAATAATTCATCATGTACTTGTAATATCATCTTGGTTTTTAAGTTTCGTTTTTTTAATTCATTTCCAATATCAACCATTGCTTTTTTAATAATATCTGCACTTGTTCCTTGAATTGGTGTGTTAAGAGCCATTCTCTCTCCTTGATGGCGAATCATATAATTACTATTATTTAATTCTGTAATAATTCTTTTCCTGTGGAAAAGTGTTGTAACATATCCATCTTGATAAGCTTGTTTAATCTGTTTATCCATATATTCCTGAATTCCTGGATAAGTTTCTAAGTAATGGTCGATAAAGTGTTTTGCTTCTCCTACACTAATATTCAAATTTTCACTTAATCCAAAACTACTAATTCCATATATAATTCCAAAGTTAACTGCTTTGGCAACTCTTCTCATCTGTTTTGTAACATCATCTTTAGAAACGTGAAAAATATCACTTGCTGTTTTAGTATGAATATCCATTCCTTGATTAAATGCATCAATTAAAGCTTGAACACCAGACATGTGAGCTAAAATGCGTAGTTCGATCTGAGAATAATCACCACCTAAAATAACACAATGTTCACTTGGTACAAAGGCTTTTCGGATCAATCTTCCATATTCTGTACGTACAGGAATATTTTGTAAATTAGGTTCGATAGATGATAGACGTCCTGTTCTAGTCAGTGTCTGAGTATAAATAGTGTGAATTTTTCCATCTTCTTTTACTGTATTTAACAATCCTTCAATATATGTTGTATATATTTTTGTAATCATACGGTATTCTAAAATTTTATCAATAATTGGATGTGTATCTTTTAATTTTTCTAATACATCGGCAGCTGTAGAATATCCTCTTGCTCCCTTTTTACCATGTGGTAATCCTAAACGTTCAAACAAAATATTTCCTAATTCTTTGGGAGAAGTAATTAAAAATTCACAACCTGCTAATTGATAGATTTCTTGTTCCAAACGACTGACGTTTTGCGTGATTTCTTTTCCCATTTCTTTTAACGTTTCTTGATCTAAATAAACGCCATTAAATTCCATATCTCCCAATACAAAAGCAAGTGGGAATTCAATATTGTGATATAGCTCTAATAACTCTTCTTCTTTTAATTTATTTTCTAATGTATCTTTTGTTTCATAAATAAATTTTGCTTTTTGTCCAGCATATAGTGCAACCTCTTCCATTTTTGGTGCTTTTAATTTTTTCTTTCCGTAAACTGTTTCATAAAATGGAATATGATAGTCAAAATTATTTGCGAGATAACAGATATCATCTTTCACATTATAATCTAGTAATGAAGCAGCTATCATACTATCAAATGTAATTTTCTCAATATCAATACCTAACCATTTTAATGCTACATATACTTTTTTTGCATCATACGTATATTTTTCATTTTCTAATAAAAATTTAGGAGCTTGTACTAATATATCTTTAGGAATAAATTGTAGATTCTTTCCATCATATACAGCCATCCCTAGTATGTCACTATGATGATAATTTGTGCCTAATATTTCCAAATAGACAGAGCATTTTCCTTCTACTTTAATTTCATCAATACTTTGTACAATTGGAACACTTTCTACTTTTTCTGGTTCTTTTTTCTGATATTCTTTCTCTTTTTTTAAGAAAGAATAAAATTCCAATTCTTCGTATAATTTTTCCAATTTCTCGTGATCACGTTCTCTACATTTTACATCTTCAATTGATATATCCATATCAACATCTTTTACAATTGTAGCAAGGTGATAACTTTGATATGCACTTTCTTTATCTAATACTAATTTATCATGAACACTTCCTTTTATTTCATCAATATGTTCATAAATACCATCTAAAGTACCATACTTACGTAACAGTTTTAATGCAGTTTTCTCACCAATTCCTTTTACACCAGGAATATTGTCAGATGGATCTCCTTGTAATGCTTTTAAATCTATTACTCTTTGTGGCATAATTCCATAATCTTCAAAAAAAGTTTCTTTATTATAACGAATATAATCTTTTTGTTTTAATAATTTCATATCTACATCATCACTAACCAACTGTAATAGATCTTTATCACTAGAGACAATGGTACCAATTACTTCATCATCTTCATCACAATATGCAGCAAATGTACCTATAATGTCATCTGCTTCATAATTATCAATCTCATAATAAGTATACCCCATAAGTGTTACTAGTTCTTTGGCAATTGGAAACTGTTGTTTTAACTCATCTGGTGTTTGAATTCTTCCACCCTTATAATCTTTATATTCCTCGTGACGGAATGTCTTACCTTTATCGAAAGCTACAACCATATATTCTGGATTCTCATCTGCAATAATTTTCGTCAACATATTATGAAAACCAAATAATGCATTGGTAGGAAATCCTTTTGAATTTTTCATAAAATTACCATTATATGCAGTTGCGTAATAACTTCTAAATAATAAGTTGTTTCCATCTACTAAAATAATCTTTTTCATACTATTTCACCATTTCAATTATATCATAATCACACATAAATAGAAAAAAAGAAACATCTGTTTCTCTTTTTAATCTACTTTTTGCAAGACAAAATACCTACAATTATAAGCACAGTAAGTATCTAAATACTCTCTTTTTTGGGCAATATCATTTCTTTGATTATACTTTGGATTCTGCTTTTCACAAAAACCTTTTAAACGGAGTTTTCCATATGACCAATCTCCAATTACATAATCATAATCTAAAAAATATTCTGTAAATAAATGGTCTACTGCCTCTTTTTCAAATCCATCTTTATAATTATCAATCAATTGATATTTCTGTTCTAAAAATGTTTCTATTTTCATATTATCACATCCAATTTTATTATATCACGTTTCTTTTTATTAGGAAACCTGTCGAAATACGGTCTCTGAGTTTTTATTAATCCCGGAAAAATAAGCATCTGGTACTGTTCCTTCAATTAATTTCACAATGAGTGGATAATTTCCTTCTACCTTAATGGAAGAGGTAGAAAATGGTAAAAGAAGCATCTGACTAATCTCAATATGCATATTTACTTCTAACAAAGCATTATTAATACCATAGTTTGTTATTTTAGTCTGTAAATTACTTCCTATTTCTCCTGTCAAACGAAATCGAACAGGAATTTTAGGACCTAAATTTGATAAGAAAACATTTTGGAAAGCTAGTCCCGTTGGAATATAAAAAACAATGCCCTTTTTCAGAGCTTTTTCATCTACCATAGTATCTTCAAAAACATCTTGATAATAAGTAAGTTGATCCACTTTTCCTTGTTCAATTAACTTAAAATCTTGACTGACCTTTTTTGTTACTTCTCCAAGAAGTTGATTTACAACTGCACTATTTAAATCAACTGAAGTAATCGCACCACTACTATCTTTATGAATCACATATAAATTATCTACATTCATATCTTCACGAACTTCTTTACTAAGTGATTGATTTAAAATTAAATTAGATATTTTTTTCATTTCTGCTTCTGCATATTCTTCTAAAAATGGGGATAAAATTTGATTCATAAAGTAAAGACTCAAACAAACAATAAACACTAATAAAATAATTAGAACTAGAATCAAGTTTTTCTTACTTCTCTTTTTATTTTTATCAAAAATTATATGTTTTTTTCGCAGGTTCATTCTTCTTGCCATAGTTTCACCTATTCTAGTTTATTCTAATGTATAAAAGATATGAATTAGAGAATAATAGAAAGGGTGATAAAAATGGATTTTAATATAAAAGTATCAACACAACCAATTGTGTGCTATGAAACAGATTCCATAGAAGATGTTGCGAAAAAAATGCAGCAATACGAGATTGGTTTTTTACCAGTTGCGAATAAAGAAAAACAAATCATTGGAGTCATAACAGACCGCGATATTGTCATTCGTGCACTCGCAAATCGTGAAAAGAAAAACTGTCAGGTCAAAGATTATATGACAAAACATGTGTGTGCGATCGAAAAGAACAAGAAAATAAAAGACGCAATTCAAATGATGAAGAAAGAAAAAGTAACAAGATTACTTGTCAGTGACGAAAAAAAACTTGTTGGCATCGTATCCTTGTTTGATCTAATGAAAGATGAAGAAGCAAAATCAATTTTTGAAGCACTAAAAGATATGAAACGAAAAGAAACAATCGTTCAGATGGATGCGGAAATTGATGAGTTTTATCTATAAAAAATAATCCCAATTTTTGGGATTATTTTACTTTACGATAACGATATTGATATTTAACATCTAAAATAACATTTGAAGTATTACTCATTTCTTCTAGTGTTTTTCCAGTTTCTTTTTCAAATTCACTTTTTTCCATATGATCATCTAAATGTAATACAGAAGTAATACGATATTTAATACGATATCTAGAATTTACATCAATTCTCTCTTCTCGATAAGAACGATTAGAATCATCGATAGAAGACTCATCATAATAAGCACTCCATGTCGTATATTCCATCGTATCATCATCACGATATGGATAATTCTCACTAGGAACAGAATCATATCCACTATAATCTCTTTCAATTCCATTATAATAACGATATAAATCATCTACATAAGAATATACTGGAACTACTTTACTAGTATCTTGTTTATATCCTTTTCCCGGACTTGTCGGATAGTATTTTCCACTCTTCCAATAAACTTTTTTCCCATCTACTTCTTTATACCAACGATAACCATCTTCTTCATCAATCGTACGATAGTCTTTTTCATCCGGATAATTTGGTGACCAATCTGATGGCTCTGACTCAATTCTAGAATATTCATCTTTATAAGCATAACCAGCTACTGGTTCATTTGAATACTCAGAATAGTTATTATTTTGATATTTATAGAATAACCATTGTTTATCGCGGTAAGAATAAGTATTTTTTTGATCCTGTTCAATCGTAATTAACTCTCCTGGACTTGGTACTTCCGGCAAATAATCTTCATCCTTTGGTAGATAAATTCCAAATTCTTCATCTTTCTTCGTTTCTACTTCACTTTCTTCTAACCAATCAGAATATTCTGTATAATAGTCTTCAAACGTATAGTAATTATAAGTTGCCTTAACTTCTACATAATCTCCATCTTCAGGTTCATCATCTGTCCAATCGCCATATGCTTTATAATGTTCATCTGTTGTACAATAACTACAATTGGATAAATCTGCTACCTTAATATATTTTCCATCCACTCTAGTAATCGTAACTTTACCTTGACACATATCTCCATCTAGTGTGATATCATCACGATTCATATTTCCACTTTGTTTAATCTCATCTGCAGAAATTGTCACTTTATCGCCGTCTACTTTTGGTAATTTTTCTTCATCCTCTGCGATTTTTAATGCAGCTTCTGTAAATATAGTTTCAATCGAACTACATGTATCATTTTTATTCTTTTTATATAGGAAAATAATAATAAAAACGATCACTAAAACAACTAACACAATAATTGAAATTTTACGTGCTAACTTTACAGGATCTACTGGTTGTTTAACAATTGGCTGACCTTGTGTATCTACATAACCTTCTTGCTTCATCTCTGCCACCTCTCAACTATTAAAATCATAGCATATTTCTAAAAAAAAGAAAAGAAATTATAGTCGATATCTATAATTTCTAAATATAAAGGAACTCTGGTTTTTGATATTTTTGAGTCCAAGCTTTTTCCTGATCATATTTATGAATCAAAACCGCTTGACCTAATTCTAAACTTTTCGGAACATCAATAATTCTTTGATTACGAGATCCTTTAAACTTTAAATTTAAGCTTTTTTGTGATAATTCAAAACGCCCACCTACTAAAACATCAACCTGTTCTAGTAATTTTAAGATGTAAGGGTCTTTTTCTTTCATTGAAAGTAACTGTTCAAATGTAAAACCGGTATAACACCAAACATTTAGTTCTAATTCTTTCGCATACTTTGCAAGTTCATAACAAGCTTGAGCTTGAAAAAGAGGATCACCACCAGATAATGTAATACCATCATGATTTTCTAATGCTTTGATATCTTGTTTTACAGTTTCAATATCATAGAGTGTTCCTCCATGGAAGTCCCAAGTTTCTTGATTGTGACATCCTTTACAGTGATGCCCACAACCTTGTGTCCAAACAACAGCACGAATTCCCGGTCCATCTACAATACTATCCGTCTGTAGTGGAATCGCAAGTCTAATTTTTTGCATTCTTAAAATTCAACGTGTGTTTCACACGGTCTCTTTCTTCCGCTCTTTTTCCATTGTTAAAGCGATCTACCGTACCAACTAAATATCCGGTAATACGACGAATTCTTTCGAAATGAACACCATCTTCTTCTGTTCTTCCACAGCCTGGACATACATCATTAATCACACCGTTAAATCCACATACTGGATCACGATCTACTGGATGGTTAATTGCTCCATAACCTACTCCAGCTTCTTTCATAAGACGTACTACTTTTTCAAATGCCTCGACATTTTCAGTAGTATCCCCATCTAATTCAATATAAGTAATATGACCACCATTCGTGAGTTCGTGATATGGGGCTTCTAATTCAATTTTCTTTGCAGCTGAAATATTATAATATACTGGAATATGGAATGAATTTGTATAGTATTCACGATCTGTAACACCTTTTATCTTTCCATAAATCGCTTTATCAATATTGACAAATCTTCCCGATAAACCTTCGGCTGGAGTTGCAATCAATGAGAAGTTTAAATGATCTTGTTTTGAATATTCATCAGCTTTCTTACGCATAAATCCGATAATTTCAAGACCTAATTTTTGAGCTTCTGCACTTTCTCCATGATGTTTACCAATTAATGCTTTCAAACATTCAGCAAGTCCAATAAATCCAAATGTTAAAGTACCATGTTTTAATAATTTACGAATACGATCATTAGGTTTTAATTTGTCTCCATCTGTCCATATTCCTTGTCCTAATAGGAATGGAAAATTATAAACATGTTTTTTACATTGAATTTCAAAACGTTCTAGTAGTTGATCTTTTACAAGTTCCATGTACTCTCCAAGCTCCTCGTAAAATCCTTTCATATCTGGTTTCTCATTGGTTACAATACCATGTTTAATTCCAATTCTTGGTAGATTAATAGAAGTGAATGATAGATTCCCACGTCCTGGTGTTACTTGATTATCAGGATCCGTTACATCTCCCATAACACGTGTACGACATCCCATATATCCTACTTCTGTACGGTAATCTCCTTCTTTATAATACTGTAAATTGAACGGAGCATCAATAAATGAGAAATTAGGGAATAATCTCTTTGCAGATACTTCACAAGATAAATGGAATAAATCATAATTTGGTTCTCCTGGATTATAGTTTACTCCCTCTTTTACTTTAAAAATAGAAATCGGAAAAATTGGAGTTTCTCCATGTCCTAATCCGGCATCTAATGCATACAAATAATTTTTTACTACCATTCTTCCTTCAGGAGAAGTATCTGTCCCAAAATTAATACTTGAAAATGGCACTTGTGCTCCCGCTCTAGAATGCATTGTATTTAAGTTATGTATAAATGCTTCCATTGCTTGATAAGTAATACGATCTGTTTTTTGAAGAGCTTTTTGATATCCTAAAGAAAGAATCTCATGAACTTTTTCACTCCCCTTTGAATATACATCAAATTCATCGATATCTAATTCAATAGAATTTAATTTATTGATATCTTTTGCAATCTTTTCCATATTCACAAGAGGTTTTAATCCTTCTAAATCAAGATAATCATTGATAATTTGTTTCAATTGCTTTTTAAATGTTTTTAATACACCAGGCGCTAAATAATAGTCAAATGCTGGAATTGCTTGTCCACCGTGTTGATCATTTTGGTTAGCTTGAATAGCAATCGCTGCAAGTGCAGCATAAGACATAATATCATTTGGTTCTCTCAAATGACCATGTCCTGTTGAAAAGCCATCCTTAAATAAATGATTTAAATCAATTTGACAACAAGTTGTTGTTCCCATAGCCATAAAATCCATATCATGAATATGAATCGCACCTGAATCGTGTGCATCAGCAAATTTACGTTTCATTAAATATGCTTTTGTAAATTCTTTTGAAATTGTTGATCCATATTGAAGCATTGTACCCATTGCAGTATCACCATCTACATTGGCATTTTCTCTTTTCGCATTTTCTTCAGTTGCTGATTTTAATCCCAATCCTTCAATTGTTTTTAAAAACTTGTGTAATCTTTTATTATCTGAAAATAATTCACGTGATTGATTTCTCTTTTCACGATATGCTTGAAATGACTCATAAACATCATAATAGTTTTTCTTTAATTCTTCCTCAATCATATCTTGAATCGTTTCAATTTTTATCTTGTCTTCATTTTGATAATCTTTTTTAATACGTTTCATAACTGCGTGATAAACTTTATTGACATCTTTTTCACTATATCTAACATCTTGTAATGTTGCATTTTCTTCTGAAGGAATTAAACTATCAAACCCTTTTTTGATCGCCATCGCAATCTTTGTTCCATCAAAATCTACTTTCTTCCCATTTCTTTTTACTACTTGTAATTCTAAAATATTTTCTTCTACGATTCCTGTCATACTTCATCCTCCTAGCTTAACTATTGTCATTATATCACCACAATATAAAAAATCAAGAAAAAGAGCGAACAAATTTTCGGTTTTTATTTTCTCCTTTTATTCACTCTTTATTTTCAACAAAAAATAGCTTTACAAAAAAATGTAAATTTTCAACTTTTTACTTTTATACCATTCCAACCAATCATTTTCTCTTAATTATCGTTATTTATTTTCTTCTTCTGGAATTGTAATTTTATTTTCAATTGGTACTTCTACAACATCATCCTTTAACGATTCAGGACGATATTGTAACAAATTTTGTTTTTTTAGTGCTTCATAAATTGTAGGCGCACCAATAAAACAAAATAAACTAATCCAAATACTATCCTTCGTATTTGTACCGTAAAATGATATTGAAAATGGAATTCCGATCACAAACGAAAAAAACAAATTTAAGACCCATATTTGCCAACACTTCTTGATAAATGGCAACTTTTTAAATTTTTGTAATAAAGCCATCATAATAATCGATAAAATCAAACTAATCATCAGGCAATTTACAAAACTACTCGGTAATACTGTCTCCATACTTCACGTCCTTTTATTATGTTATATGAAAATAGAATTTCTTTTTGTATTGAAATTGTCTAATTTAGAATATATTTTAATAGGAGTTGGTAGCCTTTGAAAAAAGTATTATGTATTTGTATTTGTTTACTTCTTGTAACAGGATGTTCCAAAAAAGAAAAACAAGTAGAAACAATTATTGAAAAAAATAATCAGATGATGATTGCAATCAACTATCCAATTACGAATATCGACAAACTTGATAAGAAAATTCAAAGTGATGTCAAAGAAAGATATCAAGAATTTTTAGAACAACAACAAGAATTTGTCGCAATTGCGAAAGACGCAGAATTCAATATCGATTATACTTATGACATCATTGATGAACGATATGTTATGGTCGTTTTAAAGATATTTTCTAATTCCAATCTATTATCCAACCCAAGAAATGATTTAAATACTTATGTTTATGATAAAAAAGAGAAACAGTTTTTAACTCTAACAGATATTATCGCATCTACGGAAACAGATAAATTGCAAACACTCATCTTAGAACAGTTAAAAAAAGACTACCCAGACTGTTTATTAAAAGATCAAGCACAAAAATTACTTTCTCATTTTTCAGACATTCATTTTACTTTTGATGAAGAGACATTCTATTTCTATTTTGAACCTTATGAAATTACAGCAGGATATTTTGATATCATTACAACCAAAATACCAATTGAAAAAATTGGATTAACGATTGATATCAATCAAGGTAAAACAGAAAAAGAATGGAAAAAAGTAGAAATGACTACAAAAATTATAGATCCTAATCAAAAAAGTGTCGCTCTTACTTTTGACGACGGTCCTAGTACATATACAGATGATCTTCTAGATCTTTTAAAAAAATATGATGCAAGTGCGACATTTTTTGTAATTGGAAATAAAGTAGAAATTTATAGTGAAACAATGCGAAGAATGGTTCGAGAAGGAAATGAAGTTGGAAATCATTCCTATAATCATAAATGGTTGACAAAAGTTAGTGAAGAAGAATTCTTAAATCAAATCAATCAAACACAACAAATCGTCAAAAAAATAACCGGTTTTACACCACGATTAATGCGCCCTACTTATGGTGCCGTAAATCAATCATTAAGAAAACGATCAAAATTAAAAGTCGTCATGTGGGATGTCGATACCAGAGACTGGGAAAGCCATAACATTAGTACCATTGTAAAAAAAACAATCAACAGTACAAAAGATGGTAGTATTATACTAATGCACGATACCAAAAAACAAACAATTACTATTTTAGAAAAATTACTAAAACAATTAAAAAGCGATGGATACCAATTTGTAACTGTCAGTGAACTAGAAAAAATACAACAATTGAAAGATTATGAAAAATAGTAGCAACATTGATCAAATTAAACTTTTAAATATTCAAGAATTTGCCTCTTTTTGTTATTTAATTACTACTATGATTGCTATATATTTAACACAGTATCGAAAACACGTGATTCGAAACGAAGATACAGCACTCACTCCAGAGGAAGCAAGAAAGTTAAATATATTGAATCACCTCATGATTTTAATTTTAACAGGAGTCTTTCTTTACGTAAATCAAGTCTCCTTACAAAGTGCCCGAGAAAATCAAGAAGACACAACCCTATTATCTCTTCAAAATTTTGCTTCTGTCTTAACTACAATTGGTGCGATTATCGTATTATATGTTGTAATTCAAGATTCAACTAATAATGCCGGTAGTAATGAAAATCCGGAAATATAAAAACAAAGTAGATAAATCTACTTTGTTTTATGGTTTAATATACTCATTAATTCATTTTCCATATGAGGTGAAAGATGTACTTTTGGATTCAAATCTATCATTGTGAAAAGATTTGCAATCTGTCTTTTTGTCAACAATGTTTTATCTGTTGGAAAAAAGCTATCGGGAATCGTATAATCTAGTTCTCCCTCAAACGAAGGTGTTGAAAAAGGAATATAACCTTTTTCTTGAATTAAATATTCTAGTTCTCTTCCCTGATCATAATAGTCTTTTTCTCTTGCCCAACTTTTCGCGTTTGGATTTTCTAACTGTTCTTTTCTTTCTCTTTTTGCAAAGGGAACACTTTGTACTAATTTCGTCGCAAACATATTATGACTGACAACAGGTGTATTTTTATCATCTGAATTTCTAATAATATAACAATCTTCCATACTTTCATCATCACTTGGTAATAAAAATAATTGTGGATTCATTGGTGTTTGATAAATTGGATATGTATTAAAATCATATGGAACACCATCTATGATTACAATGTTTTCATTTATCATATTCATTCCTCTTTTTCATTAAAATAAACTAAGTTGACTAGATTCATCCATATTATCTAGCATTCCCATCATTCTCATTTTATCAATTAGAGTTGCAGAAACTTTTCCTCTTTTTTGTAAATCTTCAATACTTAAAAAGGCATTCTTGTCACGTTCTTCAACAATTTTTTCAGCAACGGTTAATCCTAATCCGTCAATGGTGCGGAATGGTGGAATCAATGTATGCTCATCTTTAATCGCAAAATTATTTGCTTCACTTTCAGTCACAGATAATGGGGCAAACTTGATTCCTCTTGCTGTTGCTTCTAAAGCAATTTTTAAAGTTTCAATAATACTTAATTCTTTGTTTGTTGCTTCTTTTCCTTTGGCTTCTAATTCAGCAATTTTATTTTTAATCGCATCATATCCTTTGATCATCGTTTCAATATCAAAGTCGTCAACACGAACAGAAAAATAAGAACAATAATACCAAAGTGGATGATGTACTTTAAAATATGCAACACGAAAAGCACTAATTACATAAGCTGCAGCATGAGCTTTTGGGAACATGTACTTAATTTTTCCACAAGATTCGATAAACCACGATTCAATCCCTGCTGCTTCCATCTCTTTTTTATATTCTTGCCATTGTTCTGGTTGTTTACTTGCTTTTCCTTTACGGACAAACTCCATAATTTTAAATGCTTTCTTTGGTTCCATTCCATTATACATCAAATATACCATGATATCGTCACGACATCCGATAACTTCTTTAAATGGAACGACATTGTTACGAATTAATTCCTGGGCATTTCCTAACCATACATCTGTACCATGAGAAAGACCAGAAATTTTAATTAATTCTGCAAATGTAGTTGGTTTTGTATCAACTAACATTTGAATGGTAAATTTCGTACCAAACTCTGGTATTCCTAACGTACCTGTTGGACAATTAATCTGTTCTGCAGTAACGCCTAATGGTTCAGGTCCACAGAAAATAGCCATTGTTTCTTTATCATCAAGTGGTACTTTGGTAACATCCATACCAGATAAATCTTGTAACATACGTAAATGCGTTGGATCTACGTGTCCTAAAATATCTAGTTTCAATACATCTTGATCAATGGCGTGATAATCAAAGTGCGTTGTACGCCATAAACTCGTTGGATCATCTGCAGGGTATTGGAATGGAGTAAAATCAAATACATCCATATAACCTGGAATAACAACAATTCCTCCTGGATGCTGTCCCGTCGTTCTTTTTACACCCGTACATCCTAGTGCAATACGCTCTACTTCCGCTGTACGCATCGTAATTCCTTTATCCTCACAATAACCTTTTACAAATCCAAATGCTGTTTTATCTGCAACTGTACCAATTGTCCCAGCTCGATAAACATTATCCACCCCAAATAACACTTTCGTATACTCATGGGCTTTCCACTGATAATCTCCAGAGAAGTTCAAATCAATATCAGGTACTTTATCAGCATTAAATCCTAAGAATGTCGCAAAAGGCATATCTTGTCCTTCTTTATTCATCAAAGTTCCACATTTTGGACATTCACGATTTGGCAAATCAAATCCACTTGAATATTTAGCTCCTAATGTTTCTCCATTTTCTTCAAAAATACTATGTTTACAATTTGGACAAACATAATGAGCTGGAAGTGGATTGACTTCTGTAATTCCCATCATCGTTGCCACAAAACTACTTCCTACAGAACCACGACTACCAACTAAATATCCATCATCATTAGAATGTTTTACAAGCTTTTGAGCAATTAAATAAATAACGTCAAATCCACCACCGATAATTCCTTTTAACTCCTGTTCAATACGATCAGCAATTAAATCTGGAAGTGGATCTCCATAAAGCGCATGGGCTTTTCCATAAACAAGTTCTTTTACCGTTTCTACAGAATTTTCAATCTTAGGAGAAAAAGGAACACCACCAGTTTCAATAATGACTTCAATAATCTCTACCATATCGGCAATCTTGTTTGGATTCGTAATAACAATTTCTTCTCTTAAATCATCATCTAAAAAGTTAAAATCTTCTAACATTTCATCTGTCGTTCTAAAATGTTGTGATGGAATCTCACGAATATTATTACGAGCTAGTGGATGTCTTCCACCACCTGGTACTTTTTGATTAACAATAATTTCACGATATAACTTATCTTCACGATTCAAATGATGTACATCGCCTGTAGCCACAATCAATTTTCCAGCTTCCTTTGTTGTATTAATAATTTTTTTAATATTATCAATTAATTCTTGTTTATTGGCAAAATCATTCATTTGTAATAAGTGATCATAACACTCTGGTGGTTGTACTTCTACATAATCGTAAAAATGAATCATATTACTCAATTCTTCTTCACTTTTACTACGTGCTTGTGTAAATATTTCACTTTCATAACATCCACTACCAATGAGTAACCCTTCTCTTAGTCTTTGAATTTCACTTCTAAGAATACGTGGTGTTTTATATAAGTATTTCGTATTTGCTAAACTAATAATCTTAAATAAATTTTTTAATCCCGTTTTATTTTTACACAAAATATTAATATGATAAGGACGTCCATATTTATGAATTTCATCTTTTGATACTAACTTATCTAAATCCGTCATTTTCTCTAAATTACGATCTGATAACTTTCGCATCATTTTGTGAAATACTAAAGCAGTTCCTTCCGCATCATAATCTCCTCTATGATGGGCAGATTCATCCCATGGAACATTGTAACGTTTCACAAGAACCGATAAACTATGTCTTGCAAAGGTGTTATCTAAAGTACGTGATAATTCTAATGTATCAATTACTGGATTGTTAAAAGTACCTAAATGATATTTTTGATAAGCCATTTCTAAGAATGAAACGTCAAATTTCGCATTATGAGCAACCATTGGCAAATCGCCAACCCATCCAATGAAACGTTTCACTGCATTTTCTTCATTATCTTTATCTTGTAACATCTCATCAGTAATATTAGTAACATCAATAATTTTTTGTGGTAATTTTCTACCTGGATTAATCAGTTCATCATACTTTTCAATAATCTCTCCATTGTGTAACTTTACAGCACCAATCTCAATAATAGAATCTCCACCACCAGCATTAAATCCTGTTGTTTCAAAGTCAAAAACAACATATGTATTATCTAGTAGTACCGAGTCATTAGGACGAACGACAATATTGACTTCATCGTCAATCATGGTAAGTTCTGTTCCATAGATTGCTTTAAATGGTTCTTCACCTTCTTTTAGATTTTTATTGATATCACAAATCATGTGGTAAACATCAGGAAATGCTTGGGCTCCATTATGATCTGTAATAGCAATCGCTTTATGTCCCCATTTTTGAGCAGTTTTCACTAAATCTTTGGCATCTACAACACCATCCATTTGACTCATCTTCGTATGGGCATGTAGTTCTACTCTTTTCTTTGGTGCTTGATCCACTCTTTCTTCTATCTTTTTATCTAATAATAAAATATCACGTGCTGTAAATGTCAACTCTTTAGAATATTGATCATCTTTCGCATTGCCACGGAATAGATAAAATTTTCCATTTTTTAATTTAGGCAATATTAAATTAGCTTCCTCTTCATCGTGTAAAAACAATTTCACATAGATACTATCCGTATAATCCGTTACTTTTAAAGTTACAATTTTTAACTCTGTCTTTGTATCACGAACATCGACACCAAAAATGGTTCCTTCAATCGTTACATTATTCATCTCTGACATAATATCGTGAATATGAATTGGTTCTGTATCAATTGTACGTCCTAAAACGACATCAGGATTTCCCTCATCAACAATCGCTTTTCTCTTATAATTTCCCTTTTGAAAACCACTTTTTTTCGGTTCTTCTATCACAGGAGGTTGAATTGGTGTTGCTTCTACTTTTTTCACTTCTTCTATTAATGTTTTTTCAATCTCTTTTTGTACTTCAATACTCTGTTCTTCATCTATTTTTATTTCAAAAGTAATATTTTGATATCCGGCATGATATAGTAATTCTCTTAGATTTTCTTCTATAGAACGAAACTTCATTTCCTCTGCTTTATTAGATACTACAATTGTTACCCAATCATCATCATAAGAAACTTTCGCATCTAATAATAATTCCAATAGTGGATTATCTTCTTTCATACTTTCTAAAAAAGTACGATAATACGATGGAAATAAATCTTCAGAAACATGCTTTATTTGAAATGTAGCAAATACTTTTCTACACGTAGGAAAAGATTCCTGTAACTTGTTTTGAAATGATATATAAAAACTAACAGGAAGTGTACGATCTAAATGAATATAAAAACAATACGTATCATGACTGTGATTTCCAACAATACGTTCTAAAATACCACCATCTAGATATTTCTTTTCTTCTTCTGTTAAATTCATTTGTTTACATAGTATTTCTAGTTTATCATTCATAAGACCACCTATCTGTTATTGTATCAAATCGTTGTCATGAAGTCCATTTAATTTTGAGTGATTTAAAAAATAATAATGTAGTGTTACAATTGATGTGACACCATCAATATAGAAAAAAAGCAATAAGTCGTATAAAATATTAATTGAAACAAAAAATTATACGAAAGGACTTATTGCTTATGACAAGTATATCACAAACTCAACGTTATATTCCACATGAATTTAACACAAAATATTATTCTGTAAAATTATATAGAAAAGGTTATCCTGTATCCTTTGTATGTAGAAGGTATAAAATATCAAAATCTTCTCTTATGAGATGGAATAAAAAATTTGATGGTACCAAAGAATCATTAATTGATAAATCTCATAGACCTCTTTCAAAGCATCCTAACGCTCACACTGATACTGAAATTAAATGGATCAAAAATCTAATAAAAAGAAACCCTAATATTTCTTTATGTAAGTTATATGGGAAATTAAGAGTCAATTATGGATATTCAAGACATGCTTCTTCTTTATTCAGATTACTAAGAAAGATGAATTTTTATGTTAATAAAGAAAAACACTCTAAATATGTTCCTAAGCCTTACGATACTCCAACGAATATTGGTATTAAATGGCAAATGGATATTAAATATGTTCCTAAAGATTGTTATTCTGGAAATGATGGTGAGAAATTCTATCAATATACTATAATTGATGAAGCTTCAAGAGAAAGGTTTATTTATCCTTATAAAGAACAGTCTTCATATTCAACTGTAGATTTTGTTAAACGTGCCATACTTTATTTTGGATATAAACCATTAACTATTCAAACTGACAATGGTCAGGAGTTTACTCATACTCAAAAAACAGATAGAATTCACCCACTTGATGTATTACTCAATGAGTTAAATATTAAACATCAATTCATTAGGCCAAGAACTCCAAGATATAATGGTAAGGTTGAGCGTAGTCATAGAAACGATCAGAATAGATTTTATAATTGTTTAAAATTTTATTCTTATGATGATTTATTGAAACAAATGAAAAGTTATTTAAACCGATCTAATAACATTCCAATGCAAGTATTAGGTTGGATTTCTCCTATTGAAAAAAGAAATATTTTAAAAGAAGCTTGTGCTAACGCAAAGCTTCCTAATTAATATTTTTTACGACTTTTTGGTCTCACATCATTGACAACTATACAAAAATGAATTAATTCTCATCTCTTGATGATTTTTTTGGTTTCTTACTTCTTGATTTTGTCAATTGTGGAGCTGGAATATCATCACAACCTGGATTACACATAACATATTCTTCTGGACTTAAGAATTCTTCGTTTTCTCCTTGCGTATTAAATATATGTGTCATTCGCCACAAAAAATCTACATCGCTTTCTTCTTTTGCTGATGGAGCGGGTTGAAAATAAAAGTTGGATTTTTCTTGTAGTGGTGTTGCAGAAGTAATATTCTTTGGTGTTGATTTCGTATAATAATTTTCTTTTACATACACTTTTCTAAAAATACGATAATCCCGAAATTCTAATTTTAGTTTTTCTAATGCTTTTTCTTTTTCTCCATAATCATAGGCACTTTCCAGATATCTTGTTAATTTAAAATAATATTTACTTTGTTCAGAAAAGTATTCTCCAATTGTATCAAAATTCTTTTGGTTTAATGCTTCTTCTATTTTTTTCCAATAACTATTTACTAAAGGACAGACTGGTACCAGTGATAATGTTTTATAACCTTCTTCTAACAATACCGGCTTTTTCTTTACTTTCATTAACAACGAATGTATCTCTGGATTATTAAAGATTGTTTTAATATAATAGCACTTGTCACTATAGCGACTCCATACACGAATAGAAAAGTGATTTTTATCTTGCACTGGCTCTGGTAGCCTTTCTAATAAATCCATTGTTGTCATACTAGATGTTAATTTATCTATATCTTCTATACTATTTAATGAAATACCTGGTATTGAAATTATTTGTTCGTTTTGATATGGTTCTTTTTCATATTGTCTATATAGTGAACCAATTAATTCATACTTTCCAGCCATAAGTACTCCCCCTTTATTTGGTAATAATTATACCATAATTTAGAAAAAAAAGAAAGGATTACTTTCTTTTATGTAAATAGAAATATCTTTTTACTGCAAGGTAACATTGGTCACTCTTATCAATAGAGCTACAAAACTCATCATCTATTTTTCCTTGTTCCTGTAGAGCTTCTTCATGAGCAACAGATAATTTTTGTTTCAACACCTCTAGATTGTTCATATTTCCCATAATATCTAGAAAAGCTGGCCATAAAGTATCCTCTTCTGCTACAAAAACATTTAGTGCAGAATTATTTGCTTCTTTATTTTCTAATCGTACACCATCTTCTTCTAATGATTGCAGATGTAAATCTTGAATTAGAAATAAATAACTTGTAGTAATAGCAGTCATTAAAAACTTCCCTGCTTTCTCATTCTTACTATCCATGGACATTTTAGTACCTTCTAACAAAGGCTGTCCTGTAGTAATATTCATTAAATCTATTGAAAATAAATATTTAGATTTTTCTTGTTCTGTTTGTTCTTTGATAGTAGTTATAATCTGTAAATCTTCTCTATTTTTCTGTATTTCTCTAAAACTATCATAAGTTTCTAGATATTTATTAAACCAATCTATACATTCATTTAATACAAAGTTTCCATCATTTTGATATTCATCAATTTTTAATTCTTCTATTTGTTTCATATCTTACCACTCCTTATTATTTTTTAATTTTAACATTAATAACGTTTTTTGGTCGTTATTTTATATTGCTTGGCTTTTTCAGCTTTTTCTTCTAAGATAGTCTTTAACTGATAATCGTCCCCTTTATAGCCATATAAAATTGCATTTTCTGAATCATCCACTGTATCACCAGTAACCATAAAACCAGAATAATCATGCATATCGGATAAAACTTCCCATTTAGCTTTCATAATTGTATTTTCTACAATACTATTTAAAGAACGTGCACCATAACCTAGTTCTAAAGCCTTGGAAGCAACTTTTTCAATGTAATCATCAGTCCATTCAAAGAATACATTAGCATAATGTAGTGCTTCTTTGTTTTTATATAACGGACTAATATTTTTACGACATAAAATTTCTTTTAGGCTATCTTTGGTATGAGCTTCTAACATGACAATGACAGGAAGTCTTGCTACTAACTCTTTAGGAATACCGCCATACTCTATTAAATCTTCACTGGTTAATTCTATTAAAGGTGTGTTATTTTCAGTTTCTGTTGTAAAACCAACACTGGTACTAGAATAGTTTTTATGTTGTTTCATTTGTATTGCTTCTGCAAAAGAACCAGTTGCCATAATTATTAATTTATCTGTCTTAAAGGGAATTTGCTTTTCATTTACTTGTAAATAATATGTTCTTCCATCTAAATAAGGAAGTAAAGCATTTAAAGCTCCTTTTCCAGCAATATCTTTATTACTATCAGAACCTTTTTTATCAATCTCATCAAAAATGATAATACCTTGTTCTGCTTTTTTTACATCATGATTGGCTTCTGATAACAATCTTGTAAGAGAATCTGTAATAGAATCTCCTACATATCCTGTTGTTGTAAGCTGAGTAGTATCAAATATAATCGAAGGTATTTCCAAATACTCTGCAATTGTTTTTGCAAGTAAAGTTTTTCCTGAACCAGTTGGTCCTACTAATAGACAATAAGACGGTAAATCAACTTGAATTTCGTTAGCAATTTGCTTATTCCATACAGCAGATATGATACGTTGTTTAGCATTTTCTTGACCAATAATTCTCTCATCTAAATATTCTTTTGCTTCGGCAACATTGATAATAGAGGATTCTTTATTAACTGTATTTTTTTCTTCTTTTTTGACTGGAGAATTCCTTAATACTGCTTGATAATTTTTTTGAACAGCTTTTACATTATCCATTTCTTGTTTTTTTAACTTTTTAATTTTCTTATGGATAGTATCTACACCATGATTTTCTTCTACTAATTTCTTATACTGCTCTGTTAATATTTCTAAATAATCACAAGAAGTTTCTACTTCTGGTTGTCCTTTTACAGAAATATTATCATGAAATTGACAATAAATTGTTGTGAATAAATCTGATGTCTGATTAATCATTTCTATCATTTTTTTCTTATCATTTGTAGATAAAATTTGATTACAACTATTAGAAAAAATATCAGAAATAGTGATGGTGTTAAAAGATGTATCTTTCGCTTCTTGTATCATATTAGCAAGTGATAGTGGTGCCATAATTTTTTGTAAGTTCTCTTCTCCATCATATATTTTTTGAAGAACTTCGTGAATGATACCTACATCTTCTATTTTTAAGAGTTTCTCTAAAATATCATCTAAATAGCTCTCTTCAGATGTCATATCATACTGATAATTCATTTGCTCTAATTCATATGGTGATAGCGGATATCCATATTGATCTGCTGGCAAAGTGGAAAAATCAGAAAATAAATTCATTTCAATTTTTTGACCCGTTTCTGCTTGAATATTATTTAATTTATCTATTGTCCCCTGTATACGCAAAGGAATTATTCCTGTAGCATCTACACTTTGTAAATAAAATGCAATATTTACTGCACTATCTATTCTTTTAAAATAGTCTTTTTTGGCTTCTTCTATATCAACGTTTGGATATTTTTGCAATAAATAATTTTCTGAAATGGTATAAGCTACTAATTCTTCTACTTGAGGGTTAGTAATAGAACTTACTTCAGAAAAATCATAAAAAGTTTCTTTATCTTCTGCATAAAAATAATTTCCATTTGTAGTATCTAATGTTCCTTTAATTAGTTTCTGAGGAACTAAAATATAAAGCTCACCATTTATTTTTTTCTTT
>CALVQD010000002.1 GCA_944355255.1 uncultured Bacilli bacterium | reverse complement strand
GTCAGACAATTATTGCTGGAATGGGTGAGTTACACCTTGATATCATTGTAGATCGTATGAAACGTGAATTCAATGTAGAAGCAAATATTGGTCAACCTCAAGTAAGTTACCGTGAAACACTTACAGCTGCTGCTGAATGTGAAGGTAAATATATTAAACAATCTGGTGGACGTGGACAATACGGACATGTTTGGATTAAATTTGAACCAAACCCAGATAAAGGTTATGAATTTGTAGATCAAGTTGTTGGTGGAGTTGTTCCTCGTGAATATATTCCAGTTGTTGACAAAGGATTACAAGATGCAATGAAGAGTGGTATTTTAGCGGGATATCCAATGGTAGATGTAAAAGCTACTTTATATGATGGATCATACCATGAAGTAGACTCTAGTGAAATGGCATTTAAAGTTGCTGCTTCTCTTGCATTAAAAGAAGCTAAGAACAAGTGTAAACCAGTTTTACTAGAACCAATTATGAAAGTGCAAGTTGTTGTTCCTGAAGAATATTTAGGAAATGTTATGGGAGATATTACATCTCGTCGTGGACGTCCACTTGGTCAAGAATCAAGAGGAAATGCACTTGCAATTAATGCAACAGTTCCACTTGCTGAAATGTTTGGATATGCAACAAGCTTACGTTCAAATACGCAAGGACGTGGAACATTCAATATGGACTTAGATCATTATGAAGAAGTTCCAAGAAATATTGCTGAAGAAATCATTAAAAAGAATGGTGGAAACTAGTAATATATGAATCAAATTAAAAAATAGGATTATTTGGAGAAGATATCTCATCTTTCTCCAAAATCCTCATATCTTATTATCAAGATCTTTTTGAAGGGATTGACTGTTCTAATACACGTGCATATTTTAAAAAATTTCAAGATGGACTACAATTGTCACAAGCAATTTTAATCGTTGGAGATATTTCTCCTAAGATTAGAGAAGCGCTTTTGACAAGTATTCAGACAGGAATTCAAGATGTGTATGTTTATTTACAAAGAGCAGAAGAACCTCTTATGGAACGTTATGAAACAGTAGAGGAGCTATTAAGTGAGTATGGTTTTTCAAATCATATTTATATTCAAGGAGAAATTGAGTCTCTATTAGAAGATATGTATACTTCTGGATTAAAACAGAAGAAATTAGAAAAGTCAGTGTCACACTGATGAGAAAGATAGTAAAATTGCCGAAAAATACTTGCTATTTTAAGCAATTTTCTATACAATAATAATTGTAGATGAATAAAGGAGGAAATTATTATGGCAAAAGAAAAATTTGATCGTTCTTTAGTTCATATGAACATTGGAACAATCGGACACGTAGACCACGGAAAAACTACTTTAACTGCTGCTATTACATATGTTCTTTCAAAGAAAGGATATGCTCAATTCGAAGATTATGCTTCAATTGATAAAGCACCAGAAGAAAGAGAACGTGGAATTACAATTAATACAGCTCACGTTGAATATCGTACTGACAAACGTCACTACGCTCACGTAGACTGTCCAGGACACGCTGATTATGTTAAAAACATGATTACAGGTGCTGCTCAAATGGATGGAGCTATCTTAGTTATTGCTGCTACAGATGGACCTATGGCACAAACTCGTGAACACATCTTATTATCACGTCAAGTTGGAGTACCTCGTATGGTTGTATTCATGAACAAATGTGATATGGTTGATGATGAAGAGTTATTAGACTTAGTAGAAATGGAAATTCGTGAATTATTAAGCGAATATGGATATGATGGAGACAATACTCCAATTATTCGTGGATCAGCTCTAAAAGCTCTTGAAGGAGATGCAAAATACGAACAAGCAATCTTAGATTTAATGGATGCTGTTGATGAATGGATTCCAGAACCAACAAGAGAATTAGACAAACCATTCTTAATGCCAATTGAAGATGTATTTACTATTACAGGACGTGGAACTGTTGTTACAGGACGTGTTGAAAGAGGTAAATTACAATTAAATGACGAAGTTGAAATCGTTGGATTAAAACCAACACAAAAGAGTGTTGTTACAGGAATTGAAATGTTCCGTAAACAATTAGACTTTGCTGAAGCAGGAGACAATGCTGGAGTATTATTACGTGGTATTTCTCGTGAAGATGTAGAACGTGGTCAAGTTCTTGCTAAACCAGGTTCAGTTACACCTCACAAGAAATTCAAAGCTCAAGTATATGTACTAAGCAAAGAAGAAGGTGGACGTCATACTCCATTCTTCTCAAATTACCGTCCACAATTCTACTTCAGAACTACTGACGTTACAGGAATCATTGAACTTCCAGAAGGAGTTGAAATGGTTATGCCTGGTGACAATGTAGAAATGACAGTTGAATTAATTGCTCCTATCGCTATCGAAAATGGAACTAAGTTCTCTATTCGTGAAGGTGGTAGAACAGTTGGTGCTGGTAACGTTTCAGACATTATTGAATAATAAAAACAGAGTACAAACTCTGTTTTTTTGTCACTAAAAAAATGATGTTTCCGCATCATTTTTTCTTTTTAAAACTTCTAAGTGGAGATGTTTGTCGATAGATAAAGTATTTTGGATTATTTGTGATCAATTCTAAATCTCCAATATATTCTATAAAAGTAGGGTGGAACCCATTTTTAAAAGTGGTTAATCCAATATAACTATTATTTTCTTTTAATGTTGGATTGGTAACCCCTCCCATATAAAAGGATTGATAACCCAGCTTAGAATATTTTTCAATAATTTTCCATAATAATAAGTGTTTTGAATTAAATTTTTTAAAACGTTTGTCATGTCCATCAGCAAGTAAAAATATTTGATTTTGGTGTTTTACAATCATTGCTGATGCAGTTACAACTCCAGTTGGAAAATCTCTTAATAAGTTTGTAGCTGTTACTAAATTGTTTTTAGCAAGTGCTAATTGATTATCGATAATCATTTTACGATTGATTGCTTCTTCTTTTTGTTTTTCTTTTGATATCAACACTTGATTATTTATTACATTGCTTCTTTTTTCTAATTCTTCATATTCTAATTTACACACTTTTAAATAAGTTTCTGTATCTAATTTTGCATAATATAGATCTATTTTATGATTTTTATCAAAGAAAGCGTAGACGTCTTTAAAATAACCAATATCACGGTGATATTTTTTTCGTGTTTGCATATATAAGTATTCTACATTATCGGCATTTCCACGATATATTTGAATACCATCGTGATCTGCACTTCGAATTTTGGTACGCATTTCCTTTTTGAAACTTTGAAAAATTTCATAGTAAGGTCTTTTCAAATCTACGACTGCTTCAAAACGTGGTTTATAACTTTCAAAGAAATTGTTATATCCCATATGAAAATATCCATTTTGTGTTAAATTATTAAAAGCATTTTGATAATTTTGATTAACAGTCATTTGATTTGTAATCAAGTCATAAGTTCTATAAATAATATTTGGACATATTTTAATGGCAATCACATCTATTTTACTTAAAAATTTTTTTATCTGTTTTGTAAATTCTGTTAATAATGCTACATTTTGATAGTCTATTAAAAATCCACGTGGGGCATATCCATATTTAAACATTCCCACTTTTTCCATTAAAATTAAACTGGCAGCAATAATTTGATTGCCTTCAAATGCTCCAATTAAAATACTGTCATAATTTTGATGATTCATAATAAAAGCATATTCTGCTGTCTGATAATAGGAAGAAGGCGTAAATCGCTCAGAAAATGCATTAAATTCTTCATTGGTTAATTGTCTAATTTCCATGTTTCTTCCTCCTATCTAACTATTTTATTATATCATATAATTGTTTAAAAATATAGCAAATGCTTTACGAAACTATGGATTTCGTTTATAATAATGATGTGAGGTAAACAATATGAGAATAAATAAGGATAAAGGATTTACATTAATCGAATTATTAGGTGTTATTGTGATACTATCTGTGATTATTATGATTACAGTACCACTTGTCCAAGATAAGATTGAGGAATCACGAAAAGATGCCTTTGTTGCGTCTGTAGATGGTTATTTAAGAGCCACTAGGATAAAAAATACAGAAGAGGGAATCACTGAATTTACAGTAGCAGATGAGAGTATTACACCATCAGTGGAATATCGTGGTGAAATTCAAGGAGAAGGAATTATTACATATGATAATTTAGGAAAAGCAAAGGTAAATATATGGAATGGAAAATATTGTGCAGTAAAATCTTATCAAGATTCATCAGTACAATTGGTAAGTGATGTAGATAATTATGAGGCATGCATGAGAAGATAGAAAAGGTGATATTTATGTTTGAACATAAAAAAATATTTGTATTTGGAATGGCCCGTAGTGGATTTGCCGCAAGTAAGTTTTTAGCGCAACATGCGGCATCTATTTTAGTAACTGATTCCAAAGAACAAGATATCGAAAAAGTAAGAGAATTAAATGAATTAGGGGTAGAAGTTGCAATTACAAAGGAACCAGAAGAATTATTGGATGAGACATATGATGTGATTGTAAAAAATCCTGGTATTCCTCGCAATCATCCTTTACTGCAAAAAGCTAAAAAATTAAAGATTCCAGTCGTTGGAGAAATTGAAGTAGCTAGCTATTATTTGGATAAAACAGTTCATGTCATTGGTGTCACTGGTTCCAATGGAAAAACGACTACAGTAACTATTTTATATGAATTTATGAAAGAACAAGGGTTGCCAGTTCATTTGGCTGGAAATATTGGAACACCACTTTGTGAAATTGTAGAAAACATCAAAGCAGGTGATTATCTTGTATTAGAAGTATCTGATCATCAATTATATGACTTATATCACTTTAAGACAAATATTAGTGTTGTAACGAACTTAAGTGAAGTTCATCTTGACTTTAATGGTACGTTTGAAAATTATTTGAATACAAAAAAACGTATTTTTCAAAATCATACCAAAGATGATATGGCAATTTTAAATTTGGATAATCAATACGTGATGGATATTGCAAAAGATATACCATCAAAGAAAGTATTCTTTTCTAGTAGGAATGAAAAAGCAGATGCTTATGTAAAAGATAGATTTATTTATGTTCATGGAGAACCATTCATTGAACTTTCTGATATTCGAGTACAAGGTATGCACAATTATGAGAATATTATGTGTGCAATACTAGCTACACTACCATTAGGTGTAACAAGAGAAACAATCAAACATGTTCTAAATAATTTTGGTGGAGTAGAACATCGATTAGAATTTGTCGATAAAATCGAAGATAAGACTTTTTATAACGATTCAAAATCAACCAATAATGAAGCAACGATTACTGCTTTAAATTCATTTCAACAACCAGTTGTTTTGATTATGGGAGGATTAGAACGCGGACAAAACTTTCATGAACTAGATGATTCGATGAACCATGTTCGAGTTGTCATTGCTCTTGGAGAAACAAAAGAGAGAATTCAAACATACTGCCAAGAAATAAGCAAAGATTGTATTTTAGTAAATACAATAGAAGAAGCCGTTCATGCTGGATTTGATTTAGCAAGTCCACAAGACATTATCTTACTTTCTCCAGCTTGTGCATCTTGGGATATGTTCCCATCGTTTGAAGTTCGTGGAGAAGAATTTAAAAAACAAGTAGAAATATTAAAAAAGGAGCGAGAAGATGTCAAAAATTAAAGATGTAATTGGTCGTGAAATATTAGATTCAAGAGGAAATCCAACGGTAGAAGTAGATGTCATTTTAGAAAATGGTGTCATGGGACGTGCTGCAGTACCATCTGGAGCTTCGACTGGAGTGCGTGAAGCTCTCGAGTTACGTGATCAAGATCCTAATAGATATATGGGTAAAGGTGTATTAAAAGCAGTTTATCATGTCAATCATGAATTAAAAGAGATTGTTGTTGGTATGGATGCAGATGATATCAAAGCAGTTGATTATAAAATGATTGAAGAAGATGGAACAGAGAATAAAAGTCGTTTTGGTGCAAATGCAATTCTTGGTGTTTCTCTTGCAACATTAAAAGCAGCTGCCAATGATCACAATATGCCACTATTTAAATATGTTGGAAATGGAACTACATTACCAGTTCCAATGATGAATATCATCAATGGTGGAGCTCATGCGGATAATTTATTAGATTTTCAAGAATTTATGATTATTCCAAACAGAGATACTATTAAAGAAAGAGTTCGTGTTGGTTCAGAAGTATTTCATACATTAAAGAAAGTGTTAAACGAACATGGATATCATACTGGTGTAGGGGATGAAGGCGGATTTGCTCCTGATTTAAAGAGTAATCAAGAGGGATTTGAATTCATCATGGAAGCAATTCAAAAAGCAGGTTATCAACCTGGTATTGATGTTTCTTTAGCAATCGATGTTGCAGCCAGTGAATTTTATCAAGATGGTAAATATGTTTTAGCAGGAGAAAATAGAACATTAACAACTGATGAATTAATCGATTTCTATGAAGAATTAGTAAGTAAATATCCAATTATCTCTATCGAAGATCCAGTTGATGAGAATGACTGGGAAGGATTTACAAAAATTACAGAACGTCTTAGTGATAAAATTCAATTAGTAGGAGATGACTTATTTGTAACGAATAAAAAATGTTTACAAATGGGAATTGATAAAAAAGCAGGGAATGCAATTTTATTGAAAGTAAATCAAATTGGTACTTATACAGAAACTTTAGAAACGATTGAACTAGCTCGTAAGCATGGTTATAAAACAATTATCTCTCATCGTAGTGGAGAAACAGAAGATACAACCATTTCCGATTTAGCAGTAGGTCTTAATTTAGGACAAATAAAAACAGGTTCAATGTCTAGAACAGATCGTATTTGTAAATATAATCAATTAATTCGTATTGAAGAAGCACTAGAAAAATAGTGTTTCTTTTTGTATAATAAAAATGGAGGTGGAATATGTATGTAGATGTCATCGTGGAACTAAGTGCGAAAGCAATTGATAAAACATTTACTTATCAAGTTCCACCAACGTTAGAAACACAAGTAGAAATTGGAAAAAGAGTTCTTGTTCCATTTGGTAGACAACAATTAGAAGGATTTATTTTAAATATTACTAGACAAAAACAATGTGATTATCCAGTGAAAGATATTTTAAAAGTGATTGATGAACATGCTGTATTAAATCAAGAATTATTAAAGTTAGGTAAGTATATGCAGAAAAAAACACTTTCTAGTTTAGTCAGTTGTTATCAAACTATGTTACCAAGAGCATTAAAAGCTCGTAAAAATACGAAAGTGAAAAAAAAGTATGAAACTTATTATCAATTAGTAGATCAAAATTATGTAGGAAATGAGCAACAACAAAAAATTATTGATTTACTTAAAAAAAATAAAATGGTTTCTCGCAAAGAATTAGTTAAAATATCTGTGTCTTCGATAAATACGTTAGAAAAAAAAGACGTGATAAGAAGTGTGGAACAAGAAGTGTATCGTTTACAGGTAAAAGATCGGGAAAAAGATAAGAAAGTAACTTTAACAGAGGAACAAAAAAGTGTGATAGAAAAAGTAATTTCTAAAGAGAATCAATTTTCTCCTTTTTTACTTCACGGTGTGACTGGTAGTGGAAAAACGGAAGTTTATATGTGTTTAATTGAGCATGTGATTCGTAGAGGAAAAGAGGCAATTGTATTAGTACCCGAGATTAGTCTCACACCACAGATGGTAAATCGTTTTCGCAGTCGTTTTGGCAATCAAATTGCCATATTACACAGTCGTTTATCTCTTGGAGAAAAATATGATGAATGGCGTAAGATAGAAAGAAGAGAAGTATCTATCGTGATTGGAGCAAGAAGTGCGATATTTGCTCCTTTCACAAATCTTGGTATGATTATTATTGATGAAGAACATTCGACTACTTATAAGCAGGAAAATATGCCAAAATATCATGCGATTGATATGGCTTTATATCGTGCTAAAAACTATCAATGTCCAATTGTACTTGGAAGTGCCACACCATCTTTAGAAAGCTATACAAGAGCTAAATTAGGTATTTATGAATTATTAGAAATGAAACATCGTATTAATGATACTTTTCCAACGATTCATTTTGTCGACATGAAAGATGAAATAAGAAAAGGGCACTCTATTTTATCTCGTTTATTAGAAGAGAAAATGCAAATGTGCCTAGAAAAGCAAGAACAAATTATTTTACTCCTTAACAAAAGAGGTTATTCAAGAGTTGTTACATGTAAACATTGTGGGGAAGTAGATATGTGTCCAAACTGTGATATTCCTTTAATCTATCATAAAGAATTACAGGGGATGCAATGTCATTATTGTGGTTATCATAAACCTGTTTGGAAAACATGTCCCCATTGTAAAGGAGATTCTTTTCAAACATTTGGTATGGGGACAGAACGATTAGAAGAATATGTAAGAAAAGTATTTCCAAAAGCAAAAGTGTTACGTATGGATGTGGATACGACAACAAGAAAGGGTAGTCATGAAACAATGATTCAAGCATTTTCCAATCATCAATACGATATTTTAATTGGAACACAGATGATATCTAAGGGATTAGATTTTCCAAATGTTACTTTAGTAGGTGTTTTAGAAAGTGATAATTCGTTAAATATTCCTGATTTTAGAAGTGCTGAAAGAACATTTCAATTACTAAATCAAGTATCGGGAAGAGCAGGACGTGCTGATAAGTTAGGAGAAGTTGTATTACAAGGGTTTCAGTTAGATCACTATAGTATTTTATATGCTAGTAAACACGATTATTATGGCTTTTATCAAGAGGAAATGCATATAAGAAAAAAATTAAATTATCCTCCTTATACCAATTTAACATTAATTCAATTAAAGGGGAAAGATGATCAATTCTTATTAAAAGAAGCAAATAAAATTAAAAGTTATCTGCAAAAAGAAATAACGTTACAAGTGTTAGGACCTAGTTTTTCCAATATGCCTAAAGTGAATCAAATTTATACCATTCAACTTATTTTAAAATATAAGAAATCTCCACAACTAATCTCTAAATTACAATTCCTTCAGGAACAATATATGACAGAAAGAAAATGTAAACTAGAAATAGACCTCAATCCAATTCGTGTCTAAACTATTCACAAAATTGATTTTTTCGCATATAATAAATTAGAGGCACATAAAATGGAGTGTTGACAAGTAGATGGTTATGATAGAATACGGAGTAGATGTAGTAAATAAAAAAATCTCTCTTCACACTTTCTTCTGATTGTCTACTTTGCAGAAGAATGCGAAATTTTATGTTCCTCCAATCATGGGATTGAAAGAAGCTTATGGCTTCTTTTTTATTATTTTTTTTGAAAGATATATATAAATGTGTTAAAATGAATATGGTGATACTATGGATATAGAAAATTTAGATGTGAAAGAACCTATTAATATTGTATTTATGGGAACGCCTGAATTTAGTGTTCCGATTTTAGAAGGTTTAATTTCAAAGTACCGTGTTCGTGGAATTGTAACACAACCAGATAAAGCGGTTGGAAGAAATCAAGAAATTAGAAAAACTCCAGTAAAATTAGTTGGGGAAAAACATACGATTTTAGTAGTACAACCAAAGAAGATCCGTGAAGATTATGGAGAAGTATTATCTTTAAAACCAGATTTAATTATTACATGTGCTTATGGTCAAATTTTACCAAGAGAGTTACTTGTTTATCCAAAATATGGTTGTATTAATGTTCATGCTTCTTTACTACCTAAGTTAAGAGGGGGAGCACCAATTCATCGTGCTATTTTAAATGGTATGACAAAAACAGGTGTAACTATCATGTATATGAGTGAAGGTATGGATGAAGGGGATATCATATCACAGCGTGAAATCGAAATTACAAATACAGATACCGCAAGTACTTTACATGATAAACTAAGTATTCTAGGAAGAGATTTACTTTTGGATACACTTCCTTCTATTTTAGATGGAACAGCTACTCGTACACCACAAGATTCTAGTCTTGCAACTTATGGATTTAATATCAAGCCAGAAGATGAGAAAATTAATTTTAGTCGTACTATGAGACAAGTTTATAATCAAGTAAGGGGATTAAATGATTTTCCTGGTGCTTATTGTATTTATGAAGGAAAACGTTTAAAAGTGTGGGAATGTATGGAATCATCCAACACTTATCCACAATTATTAGATGGAACGATTACAAAACTATATGACAATGGTTTTGGAGTTAAAGTAAGTAATGGAGAAGTTATTTTTACAGTTGTCCAACCAGATGGAAAGAAAAGAATGGATGCCAAAAGTTATGCCAATGGACAAATGAGCCATGGTAGTTTTGTTGGAAAAGTATTAAGTTGAGGCGTATTATGAAAAGAAAAAATATAGAAGTGAAAGAACAGAAAAAAACAGAACAAGAGACATATCAAGAACAGTTACAAAAAATGAAAAAAGAAGAAAAATTTTCTCTTTGGAAAACGATAAAGGAAGCGTGGTCAAATAAACGTTATCGTGCGATGTTGATTTTAGTTTTTTGGTTTATCTTTTTATTCATTATAGCAGGTGGACTTAGAAATACACCAGATTCTTCCCAGTTACAAGAAGTAGAACCACAGGAAAAGAAAAGTACTTTAGAAGTATTTAGAACAACGAATAATTATGAATTTAAAACTGTGTTAAGTGTAACTGATATGAATCAAAATCAACAACAAAGAGTTTTAGAAGGAAGAAGACTCGCATATCAAGAGGAGTTTTTAAATCAAACTGATCAAGTGAGTTACTTTGTAGATAATGGAATTATTTATAAAAGAAGTGATGAGAAATTAGAAACAACTTCCGATGAATTTATTGAAATTACATTAAAACCAGATGTAACTTATCAAATGGTAAAAAAAGCAACATTAGAGTCTACAACTAATTATAAAGATGGAAGTATTTTAAATACATATTCATTACCTTTAAAAGAATTTATTTCTATTTATCACAATAGTAATAGTAATGCATCAGGAACAATTACCATAACTGTAAAAGAACAAGAAAACGAAGTAGTAGAAGTCAGTTATGATTTACTGGATTTTATGAATCAACAACAAGTCCAATATATGGAATATCAATTGACAATGACTTATCAAAATGTAGGAAAAGTAGATAGTATTCATCTTTTACAATAATACTTGAAATGTTTTTAAAAATATGGTATCTTAGTAAAGACAAAAAGGAGCGAAGAATATGGAAATTGCTATTTTAATTGTATCAATTTTATTAATTGCGATTGTCCTTTTACAAAGTGGTAAAGCTGAAGATGCAACTCAGATTATGACTGGTGGAAGTGAGAATCTATTTCAAAACAGAAAAGAACGTGGAGGAGAGCTATTTATTACAAGAGCAACTGCAGTATTAGGTGCTGTCTTCTTATGTTTATGCATTATTGCACAATTGTAAGAACAGTATATCTGTTCTTTTTTTGTTGACAATAAAGAATCTTATGTTATGGTTGTTGTAGAAGGGATGTTAAGATATGAGAAAACTATAGTACAAGATTTGATACAACTACAAGAAACAAATCAATATGATTTAAAGAACATTGATCTTATATTTATAAAATCTAATATATTACAGTGGATAGATATGTTAGAAAATAATCATATTGAAACAATGGATTTTAACATTCTAAAAGAAATAGAGGATATGATTTATTTGTTAAATTTAAATAATAATTTTTCTACTTTAACAGATCATATTAGTAATAAATTTTATGCTTTTGAATTTATGTTACAAGAAAAGTTAAAAAGAAAAGTGGTATAGTTATGTCAGGAAAAGATAAATATGAATATCAACATGAAGTAAGAAATATTAAAACATCTATGTGAGTAGATGTTTTTTTGTAGGTTAAATATCACTTAGTAATCTGTTATTTACGATTGTGAAAAATAATAAAGCTTAAGATGATATATATTTTTTTCTTAAATTCTGATATAATGATATACAGGGTGTTAGTATGAAAGATATATATGGAATATCACATAGTGAATTAGAAGATTATTTCCTAGCCCTTGGTGAGAAGAAATTTAAAGCAACACAAATTTATGAGTGGCTTTATGAAAAAAGAGTATCTTCTTTTGAGGACATGACTAATGTGAAAAAAACGATTATTACACAATTGAAGGAAGACTTCTACTTTGGAAAGTTAACATTGTTAGAGCGTCAAGATGATGTTGACGTTCATAAGTATTTATTTGAACTTTCTGATGGAAATAAGATAGAAGCTGTGTTAATGAATCATGATTATGGGAATAGTTTATGTGTTTCTAGCCAAGTTGGTTGTAATATGGGATGTGCTTTTTGTGAAAGTGGACGATTAAAAAAGGTACGTAATTTAGAAACTGCTGAAATGGTAGAACAAGTGTTACAAATTGAAAAAGATTTTAAAAAACGTATTAGTCATGTTGTTTTAATGGGAATTGGAGAACCATTTGATAATTATGATAATGTAATTCGTTTTATTCGTATTTTAAATCATCCGAAAGGGTTTGCGATTGGAGCAAGACATATTACAGTATCTACTTGTGGAATTGTTCCAAAAATAGAACAATTTATGCAAGATGAAAACCAAGTAAATTTAGCAATTAGTCTTCATGCACCTAATAATGAGTTACGAAGTAAGCTGATGAAGATTAATAAAGCTTATCCGCTTGAAAAACTAATACCAGTATTAAAGAAATATATTGATGTTACACATCGTCGACTTACGTTTGAATATATTTTATTACAAGGAGTAAATGATACGACTGAGTGTGCATTAGAATTGGCACAATTATTAAAAGGGATGAATTGTTATGTGAATTTAATTCCTTATAATGAAACAAGTCATTTTGAATATAAAAAGAGTAGCCAAGAGCGAATTTTAAATTTTCTAGATGTACTGAAGAAAAATCACATTCAAGCAACAATTAGAAGAGAGTTTGGTAGTAAAGTACAAGCTGCTTGTGGACAACTTCGTTCTAATTATGAGGAGGGATAATGTGGATTACTTTTGTTTAACTGATCCCGGTAAGGTTAGGGATCATAATGAAGACTCTGTCGCCATTGTGATGAATGAGTCTTTAGAATATTTACTTGCTGTAGCAGATGGTATGGGCGGCCATCGCGCTGGGGAAATTGCAAGTAGTATTACTATTAATCATTTAACGAAATGTTTTAAAGATAAAGTTTCTGTTGGTACGAAAGAAGAAGCAATTGAATTTTTAAAACAAGCAGTTTCTGAAGCCAATGAAAAAATATATGCTTATACAGAAGAAAATCCAGAATCAAAAGGAATGGGAACAACAATTGTTGTTGCACTTCTAACATCAAATTATTTGTTGTTTGGAAACATTGGAGATTCGAGTGGTTTTGTTTTAAAGCATGGTAAGATACATAAAATTACCAATGATCATACATTAGTGAATTTACTTGTTAAGAGTGGAGAATTAACGGAAGAAGAAGCGAAAGAGCATCCTCGTAAGAATGTGTTAATGAGGGCACTTGGTGCGACGACTACAGTAGAGATGGATATCTTCGATGTAGAAACAGATGTAGATGGTATTTTGCTTTGTAGTGATGGACTAACGAATATGTTAGAATTTGAACAAATTGAAAAAGTATTAAATGAAAAATTAGATGCCCAAGAGATGGTTAGAAAGTTAATTAATAAAAGTAATAATCGTGGTGGAAGTGATAATATTTCTGTTGCGTATTTGAAAAGAGGTGTTTCATAATGGTTGCAAGAGGGCAAAAGATCAATGATCGTTATCAAATTATTCGTTTAATTGGAGAAGGCGGTATGGCCAATGTTTATTTGGCACATGATACTATTTTAGACCGTGATGTTGCAGTTAAAATACTACGTGGTGATTTAGCTGGAGATGAAAAGTTTGTAAAAAAATTTCAAAGAGAAGCAATTAGTGCTTCTAGTTTAAATCATCCAAATATTGTGGAGCTTTACGATGTTGGAGAAGACAATGGTGAGTATTTTATTGTCATGGAATATGTCGAAGGGAAGACATTAAAGAGTTTAGTAAAGAAACGTGGAGCTTTGACGTTAGCAGAAGTTGTAGATATTATGTTACAACTAACGAGTGCGATTGCACATGCTCATGATAGTTATATTATTCATCGTGATATTAAACCACAAAATGTTTTGATTTTAGATAATGGAATGGTAAAAATTACAGATTTTGGAATCGCAACTGCACTCAATAATCATGAATTGACAGAGACAAATTCAATTATGGGGTCTGTTCATTATCTTCCTCCAGAACAAGCCAATGGAAATGGTGCAACTGTAAAAAGTGATATTTATTCACTTGGAATTCTAATGTTTGAATTATTAACAGGAAGAGTTCCGTTTAAGGGTGATAATGCAGTTGAAATTGCAATTAAACAGATGAAGACACCAATTCCAAGTGTTCGTAAATACAATGAAGAAATTCCTCAAAGTGTTGAGAATGTCATTCTTAGAGCTTGTGCGAAAAATCCAAAGAATCGTTACGATTCTGCACGTGAAATGCATGATGATTTAAAAACAGTATTATCATCTGAACGAGCAGATGAAGATAAATGGGTGTATTCTTATCCAGAAAATGAATTAGAAGAGACAAAGAAATTATCACGTGAAGAGTTAAATAAAGGTCTTTTAGATGAAATTGAAAATGAAGAAGAAAAACGTGGAAAGGGTAAGAAAGATAAGAAGGATAAAAAGTTAAATACAGGACTTATGATTGCTGGAAGTATTTTCGCAACTTTAGTAATTGTATTTATTGCTATTTTCTTCTTAATTCCAAAAATTACAGGTGGTAAAGAAGTAAAAGTTCCTGATGTTAGTAATATGACTGTAGAAAAGGCAAAAAAAGAGTTAGAAGATGTTGGATTAGAAATCACTTCGAAAGATATTGAACAAGCGAGTGATGAAGTTGAAGAAGGAAAAGTGATAAAAACTGATCCTGAAGAAGGTCGAAGTGTAAAAAAAGGTACTAAAATTCAATTATATGTATCTACGGGTACTAGTAAAGTAGAAGTTGAAGATTATACTGGTCAAAATTACTATGAGATAGAAGCAATGTTAACTGCATCTGGTATTAATGTTGAACGAGAAACAAGAGAATATTCTGAGTCTGATACTTCTGTAAAAGCTGGTATGATTATTGATCAAAGTGTAAAAGCTGGAGAAGAATTAGAAAAAGGCGATAGTATTATTCTTTATGTTCCTGAATTCTATACAGAATATCCTGATTTTATTGGGGAAAATTATACGATTAGTCAAGTAGAAGCATGGGCTGAAAAGTATGGTGTTACTTTAGAAAAGAATTATCGTGAAACAGATGATGTAGAACCAAACATGATTCTATCACAGAGTAGACCAGCTGGAACAAAAGTAAATACAAGTGTGACATTAACTGTAACGGTTTCAAAGAAGCCTACAGTAACAAGTCCAAGCCCAAGTCCATCAACATCTCCATCTCCAAGTGAGAGTCCAACGGCTTCACCAACAGAATAGGAATACTTATGCAAGGAAAGATTATTAAAAATATTAGTAATGATTATACGGTACAAACAAAGACAGGGGATGTCTTTGTTTGCAAATGCCGTGGTAAATTTCGAAATATGAATATTACACCACTTGTTGGGGATGAAGTAAATTTTGATGAAAAACAAAATTATATTTTAGAAATACTACCAAGAAAAAATGAGTTAACTCGTCCTCCAGTGGCGAATATTTCCCAAGTAGTGATTTTAACAAGTGTAAAACATCCTAATTTTTCTTCTTATTTATTAGATAAATTAATTACAGTGATTGAATACAATCGTATTGAACCGATTATTTGTTTTACCAAATTGGATTTGTTAGATGAAAGTGAAATGCGTGAAATAAAAGTAGTAATGGATTATTATAAAAAGATTGGATATCAAGTATATTGTAATACGCAATTAGAAGAACTGAAAGGATTGTTTAAAGATAAGATTACTGTATTTACTGGGCAGAGTGGTGCTGGGAAATCTACTTTATTAAATCATTTAGATGCAAAGTTACAGTTAAAAACATCGGAAATATCTTATGTTTTAGGAAGAGGAAAACATACGACAAGACATGTAGAACTAATTCCTTTATTTGGAGGATTAGTAGCTGATACACCTGGTTTTTCAGCACTTGATTTTGAGATGGATCCAAGTTGTATTCGCGATCAATTTCGTGAGTTTGAAACTTATAAGGAGTTTTGTAAGTATAAAGATTGTATGCATGATAAAGAAGATCATTGTATGATCAAAGAAAAAGTTTCTGATGGAACAATTATGAAATCTAGATATGAGAATTATATCCAATTTATACGAGGTGATGTATGAAAGTATCGACAAGTATTTTATCTATTCAAGACGATGTTGTTTCTAATTTAAAGAAGTTAAATGAAACTGATACAGATTATATTCATTTGGATGTAATGGATGGAAAGTTTGTACCTCGTAAGACGGAAGATTATACGGCTTTAAAATCATATCTTTTTAAGCCATTAGACATTCATTTGATGGTAGAGGATGTTCCTAGTTATTTAGAACATTATGCCTGTTTAAAACCAGATTATATTACTTTTCATGTAGAAGTGAATACAAAGATTGAAAAGTTAATTCACATGATTCGTGAGAAAAATATCAAGGTTGGTATTTCTTTAAAGCCAGATACCCCTGTATCTTTTCTGATTCCTTATTTAGACGAAATTGATTTAGTGTTAGTAATGAGTGTGGAACCAGGAGCAGGTGGACAAAAATTTATGGAAAGTGCCTGTGATAAAATTCGTTTTTTAGATCGTCTTAGAAAAGAACGCAATTATTCTTATGTCATTGAAGTGGATGGTGGAATTAATCACGAGACAAAGAAACAATGTGAAGGTGCTGATATTTTAGTTGCTGGTAGTTTTATTACCAATTGTGATGATTATCAAAAACAGATTGATATGTTACGTTAAGTATTCGAAAAGAATACTTTTTTTATATCTTATTTTTTACGTTTTATCATATTATGTCAGATATTTATGGAGTATCTATAAATAAGATTCACTTGTTTATGTTTGTTTTTTTATTCCGTAAGATGACAAATTTGTCACTGGGAAATTATCTTATAGAACTTGCCCATTTACTGAATTAGTGTTATACTGTTTTAGTATGAATATTGAGGTGAGTTATGCAAAAGAAAATAAAAGATACTTCAAAACGTATTACAAAAACAGTGAAGTCATATTCTGCAAGTTACATGAAAACAAATATTTTGTTTTTGAGTTTTGTTGTGACTTCTGTTTTAAATGCAACATTATTACGTTATTTGACAGTAAAGAATTATTTTGATGTATTCCCGATTTTGGCTGATTTGGCAGTTGTTGTGATTATTGGAGCATTTGGTTACTTCTTTAAACCGAAGAATCAATTTAAATATTTCACAACGCTATCTATCTTTTTTACGATACTTTGTATTATAAATTCAATGTATTATACAAATTATCTATCATTCGCATCGTTATCTTTATTACAAACATCACTACAAATTGTCGATGTTGCTGATGCGGTTGTAGAAAATGTTATGGAGTTAAAAGATTTTTCTTATATATGGGCTCCTATTGCATTATTCTTTTTAAATCATGCTTTAAAAAAGAAAGATTATTATAAGAAAGTGTCTGAAATTGAAGTAGGGAAAGTAAGAGCACTGAATACTATGGTGTTTGGGCTTGTTGTTGTCGGTGTATTTATTTCTACTTTAAACTCAGTAGATATTTCTAGACTTGGAAAACAGTGGAATCGTGAGTTTATTGTGATGCGTTTTGGTCTTTATACTTATCAGATCAACGATGTTATTTCTAGTTTAAAACCTCAAATTAGTCCACTTTTCGGATATGATGAAAAAGCACGTTCATTTAGAGAGTACTATGATAAAAGAAGTCAAGAGACTCACACGGATAATGAGTATACGAATGTATTTAAAGGAAAGAATTTACTTGTGATTCATGCAGAAAGTATGCAACAGTTTGTTATGGATTTAGAGTTTAATGGAGAGGAATTAACACCAAATTTAAATCGTCTTGCGAGTGAAGGACTATTTTTCTCTAATTTCTATGCTCAAGAAAGTGTTGGAACAAGTAGTGATACGGAGTTTACATTTAATACAGCTCTTATGCCTGCAACAAGTGGAACAGTATTTATTAGTTATTGGGATAGAGAGTATGTAACAATTCCAAAATTATTAAAGGAACAAGGTTATTATGCATTTAGTATGCATGGTAATAAAGGAAGCATGTGGAATCGTGATACAGTTCATACGAAAACATTAGGGTATGATAAGTTCTATAGTTATAATGATTTTGAAATAGATGAGACAATAGGACTTGGTTTATCAGATCAATCATTCTTTAGACAAGCAGTTCCAAAAATTCAAGAGATTCAAGAAAAAAATAAAAATTTCTATGGAACCTTAATTATGCTTTCTAACCATACACCATTCTCTGATATTGAACATTTACCAGATCCAATTGAAGTAGATTATAAGTATGAAACAACAAATCCTGAAACAGGGAAAACAGAAACAGTTTCTGCTCCATATATGGAAGGTACGAAGTTAGGAAATTACTTTAAATTTGTACACTATGCTGATAGTGCCATTGGACAATTATTTGAAGATTTAGATGAAGCTGGTATATTAGATAATACAGTAGTTGTGATTTATGGAGATCATGATGCGAAGTTAAAACAATCAGAGTTTGAATATTTCTATAATTATGATCCTTATACAGATAGTGTTTTAGATAAAGATGATCCAAATTACCGTGATGTTGATTTTTATGATTATGAGTTGAATCGTAATGTGCCACTAATTATTTGGACGAAAGATCATGCAAATGATGAAAAATATACAAAAGAAATTACAAAGGTAATGGGAATGTATGATGTACTTCCAACATTGGGAAATATGTTTGGATTTACAGATCCATATGCATTAGGCCATGATATCTTCTCAATAGATGAGAATGTAGTTATTTTCCCTGATGGTAACTGGTTAACAGATAAGATGTATTATAATCATCAAAAAGGGGAAGGAAAAGTATTACATGATGGTGATACAGTAAGTATTGATTATATTGAAAAATATAATACGATGTCAGAAGAAGTTTTAGATGTAAGTGATTCTATCATTGTTTATGATTTAATTAAGAAACAAGATGAAGCAAAGAAAATTGTAGATGATTATAATAAATAGGAGGATTATATGGCAGCTACTACTCGTACAAAAAAAAGAAAATTGAAAAAGAAAAGAATTATAATTGCAGTGATTGCTCTTGTTATTATCATTGCAGTTGCAACTTTTGGTGTATACAAGTTATGTTTTAATAAAAAAGACGTGAGAACAGTTGCAACAGTTACGGATGAAATTGCGAATGGATATAATTATACGATTACAGATGATGCAACTGCATATTCAAAAGAATTATTTGCAGATTTGAAAAAAGAACTTTCAAAAGATAGTGTGAATGAGGAGAATTATGCGAAATTAGAAACACAATTATTCATTAGCGAATTCTTTACACTTTCTAATAAAGTAAATCGTAGTGATGTTGGTGGTGTACAATTTGTTTATGGTGATTATCAAGAGTCGTTTCAAAAAGAAGCGATGGAAGGATTATATCACTATGTAGAAAACGATATTTATGGAGATAGAGAACAAGAACTTCCAGAAATTGTCAATGTCGATGTGATCAATGTAGAACAAAAAGAATACGTACTTAGTGATACTGTGACAGATGCCAATGCATATTATGTTGATGTAACTATGAATTATGCGAAAGATTTGGGTTATCAAAGTTCAGCAACTGTTGTTTTAATCCATAATGATAAACGTCTAGATATTGTAAAAATGACAGAAAAATAAAAAGATGTGAGAATTTACTTGAAATTGTAAGATAAAAGTAGACACAAAAAGATGTGTTTACTTTTTCTTTTGTGATAATTTCAATAAGGAGATGAAAAATAATAAGAAACATGGTATAATGAGAAAGAGGATGCGTGTTGGTTATGACAGAAGGTAAAAAACAGTGGTTGATTGCGTTTATTATTCTATGTGCCTTTGTATTGTTGTGGATATTTCTGTTTTTTATGATGAAGAGTCCTACTGAACAAGAATATGACAAAGTCAGTCAAACTACATTTGAAACAAGATTAAAACAAGTTGCTTCCGATGTTAAAGGGGAGAAACAAGATCAATATATCAAATATCAAGTAGATGATTCGAGTGAAATTTATGTAGATTATCAAGAAAATCATATTTCTAGATTATTGCTTGTTTTTGACCGTGAAACTTATCAAGAAGAATCTACCAAAGTATTATTACAAGAAGTGATTGACATCTGTGTTCCTAATTTAGAAAACAATGATGAGATTGCGACACAACTGATGGATTTTGATGAGAAAGAGGAAGACTTGATTGCCAATGATATAATGATGGAAAATATTGAATTTTTATCTCGTATTGACCGTGATAAAGAAAAGATCGTGTTTTATATTTATTTTTTAGATTATGAATAGAAGAGGGGAATTGATTGTATGGATTTAGTTATTTTTATTGTTTTAGCACTGATTATTGTAATTTTATTTAAATCGTTTGATAGTTTTGTTTACTTTTTTGCAATTACAGATATTTTGCTTCGTATTTTAGATTTTTTAAAGCAATTGTTAAATATTACAGAATTTACGAATTTTTTAAATCAGTATGTACCGACTAGTTTACTGAGTATTATTAATCATTATTCTACAGGTGTATTTAATCAAATACTAACTTGGGGATATTTAATCTGTTTTATTATTTTTGAAGTGTATTTAATTAAATATTTTGCGAAGACAAAAAGAAGGAGATAATTATGAAAAAGGGGTTTACCTTAGTAGAACTTTTAGCGACTATTACGATTTTGGGAATTATCGCATTACTTTTAGTTCCTACTGTGACAGGAGTCATATCTAATTTTCGAAATGATTCTTCTGAAAACCAAAAGAAGAGTATTGTTGCTGCTGCTAAGTTATGGGGATCGGATCATCGATTAGAGTTGCCAACAACGGAAGGTGAAACGATGTGTGTGAGTGTGGCAGAACTAAAAAATGGATATTTAGAAGACGATATTGTAGATCCTGATACAAAAGAAGCAATTTCTGATCATGTTGGTGTGGAAATCAAGCGAGTAGGAAAATCTTATGAATATACATATACAGATAGTTGTTCTACATCAGATCAAGATTCTGAACTCGATATTATAGATGATGTTGTAACAAGTGGAGATGGATTATATGAAGATTCCTATGAAAATGGAAGATATGTGTATAAGGGAAATAATCCAAATAATTATATAGAGTTTAATGGTGAGTTATGGCGAATCATTGCGAAAGAAACAGATGGAACTTATAAAATTATCAGAGATCAATTGTCAGAAAATAGAGCTTTTGATGAAGCAAATTACCGTACAACAGCAAATAATACTTTTTGTGATTCATCATATTCTGGATGTAATGTTTATGGAAAAGTAAATGGAATATTCCGATTAATGTCAGGACAAAAAATGGGAACTGTTACAGAAGATTCTAGTTTATCAAAATATTTGAATGAGACTTATTATAATACTTTGACTTCGGATGCGAAAAATCAAGTACAAACTCACGCATTTAATATTGGTGTAGTATTAGTATATGGTGGTGGAAATCAAAATAATAGTATTTATAGCGATTTGAATGGGGAAAAAGCTTTTCAATGGACTGGAAATATTGGACTACCAAATGTTACAGATATTTTAAGAGCAAATTCCGATTCAAGATGTAATTCAGCTGGAGCAGCAAGTGGTACATTAGAACAAAATCTATGTATTTCTAACTATTTAGTAAATAATATGTCAGAGATATCTTTTTGGACGATGAATGGATATTCTACACAAACATATGCGACTTCAGGTGCGGTATGGATACCATATCGTAGTGGGAATAGAATTAGTTTTAGCGTACAAGCTCCGTCTTATAGTGGTGGAGTTCGCCCAGTATTGTTCTTAAAATCTACAATTAAAATTACAGGTGGAAATGGTTCTCAAAGTTCACCATATATGATAGAAGTATAAAATAATAAAAAAAACTTGGCATTGCCAAGTTTTATATTATAGAATATTCAAAAAGAACAAATGTTCGTATTTTTATTTACATTCTATTCTATTTATGTTATATTGTATATAGGTAGATTTTGACGGAGAAACAAATGATCTTGCTGTTGTTTCCTATGATATAATAATGAAGGTGATTTTATGTATTCATATATAACAGGAATTGTAAAGGAAATAGAAACGAGTTATATCGTTTTAGATAATCATGGGATTGGCTATCTGATTTATACTGCCAATCCATATCAATTTCACGAGGAAGAAGAAGTTAAAATTTATTTGTATCAACAGGTACGTGAAGATGAAAATACACTTTATGGATTTAAAACCAAAGAGGAGAAAGATTTGTTTTTACAATTAATTCAGGTCAAGGGATTAGGTTGTAAAATGGCTTTGCCAATGCTGGCAACTGGATCTATAGAAGGGATACAAGATGCGATTGAAAGAGAAAATGTTTTATATTTAAAGAAGTTTCCAAAGATTGGTGATAAGGTAGCACGTCAGATCATTTTGGATTTGAAAGGAAAATTAGCAGCATCATCATCTGGTCAAAAAACTGTAGATCAATTTGAGGAATTAGTAGAAGTATTAAAGGGATTAGGATATAAGCAACCTGATATTAAACGTATTTTGCCACAGATCAATAGTAGTTTAGAACTAGAAGATCAAATTAAAGAAGCATTAAAATTGATGTTGAAATAGGAGGTACCTATGGAAGAAGATAGAATTGTGACAGGTGAAAAATTATCGGAAGATAATTTTGAGCAAAGTATTCGTCCTGATCGGATTGATGATTATATTGGTCAGGGAGAAGTAAAAGAAAATTTAGAGATTTTTATTAAAGCTGCAAAGATGCGAGAAGAACCTTTAGATCATGTTTTGCTTTATGGTCCTCCAGGACTCGGAAAAACAACACTTTCTTATATTATTGCTAATGAACTTGGTAGTAATATCAAAACTGCATCTGGACCGTCGATTGAAAAGAGTGGAGATCTTGCTGCCATCCTTTCCACTTTGGAGCCAGGGGATGTTTTATTTATCGATGAGATTCATCGTATGCCTCGTTTTATCGAAGAAATTTTATATCCAGCGATGGAAGATTTCACATTAGATATTATTGTGGGAGAAGGTTCTACAAGTCGTAATATCAAAATTAATTTACCACCTTTTACATTAGTTGGAGCAACGACAAGGGCTGGAGATTTATCAGATCCGTTGCGTGATCGTTTCGGGATTATTTCAAAATTAAATTATTACACAGTAGAAGAATTAACGCAGATTGTAAAAAGAACAAGTCGTGTACTAGAATGTAGTATTGATGAAGATGCAGCAGTAGAACTTGCTACTCGTAGTCGTGGTACTCCTCGTATTGCGAATCGTCTTTTCCGTCGTGTTCGTGATTTCGCACTTGTTATGGGAAATGGAAATATTGATTTAGAAATTACGAAGTATGCATTGGATAAGTTGAAAGTAGATAGTTTGGGATTGGATAATACGGACTATAATTTATTGAAATCGATTATTGAAAAATTCAATGGTGGTCCAGTTGGAATTGAAGCAATTGCTTCTTCAATCGGAGAAGAACGTGGTACGATTGAAGATGTGTATGAGCCATATCTATTACAGACAGGACTATTAAAAAGAACGAGTAGAGGAAGAATGGCGACGAGAAAAGCTTATGAACATTTAGAGATTCCTTATCCAGAAAAAGGTGAATAGATGAAAGTAATTGTTATATTAGGACCTACTGCTGTCGGAAAGACAAAATTGAGTGTGGAACTAGCCAAACGTTTACATGGAGAAGTGATTAATGCGGATAGTACACAAGTATATCAAGATATGAATATTGCGACGGCAAAGGTGACAGAAGAAGAGAAAGAAAATATTCCTCACCATTTATTTGATATCAAAAGAATGACAGAAGATTACAGTGTGAGTGATTATCAAAAAGATGTTAGAGTGGTGATTGAGGACTGTATAAAACGTGGAAAGACACCTATTTTAGTAGGAGGAACTGGTTTATATATAAAAGCAGCTCTGTACGATTATCGATTTGCACCGACTTCTTATAAAGGTGATTATCATACATTTACCAATGAAGAATTATATCAACAATTATTAGAAATTTCTCCAAACACAAAGATTCATAAAAATAATCGTAAACGAGTGGAAAGAGCGCTTGATTATTATCATGAGACACATCAAGTATTAGAAGACAAAGAAAAAACGGAAGAGTTATTATATCCAACAATATTTATTGGTCTTACATGTGATCGTAATTTGTTATATGATAGAATTAATCAACGTGTTGATGTGATGGTAAGATCGGGACTATTAGACGAAGCTAAAAAAATATATGATTCTAATATCCGAACAAAAGCAGTGATGACTCCAATTGGTTATAAACAATTGTTTCCTTACTTTGAAGGAAGAAAGTCTTTAGAAGACTGTTTAGAAGAAATCAAAAAAGATAGTAGACACTATGCGAAAAGGCAATATACCTTTTTTAAACATCAATTACCAGTTCATTGGTTAACAGTAAATTTTGAACAATTTGATCAAACAGTACAAGAAGCATTGGATTATGTTTGCAGAAAGTAATTGACTTTCTGCTTTTTTTCTTAGATAATAATGATGTAACAAGAAAGGAGTGTGATCAAATGTATATGTGTTACAAATATGAAGTGGATTTGATCACAGTATGTGATTAAATCCGATATAGGAGGATTTAAAATGAATATTTGGGATGAATTGTATGAAAGAGCAAAAGAAAAGTTGAATCCTAGAACAATCTCGCCATTTATTGAAGCAGGTGGAGTTGCAGCTGCAATTTTAACAGACCAAGGAAATATTTATACAGGAGTTTGTATTGATACTGCTTCTACACTTGGTATGTGTGCAGAAAGAAATGCGATTGCTAATATGATTACGAATGGTGAAAGTCGTATTGTAAAACTTGTCTGTGTTACGAGAGATGGAAATGTTGGTATGCCATGTGGTGCATGTAGAGAGTATTTGATGCAGTTAGATAAAAATAGTAAAGATATCGAAATTTTAGATAATTTGGATACAAAAGAAGTAGTGAAATTAGAAGAACTTGTTCCAAGGTGGTGGGGATATGAAAGATATGAGACTGATTTTAATTGAGCCAGAGTTAGAAGATTATTGGTATGAGAAACAGTTATTAGAAGATCCCAATACAATGGATTATAATGCTGGATATGAAGTTTCTTATGAGGGATATCATTATGATACAGGTTGTATTGACTTTCCAAAATCTAAATGGGAAGCATCTTATCAAAAAAGAGAAACAACTGATCGCTTTTTTGCCTATTTAAAAGATAACATAAAAGATTGTTATGTTGGTTATGTGAATTACCAATATAATCCGACAGAAAAAAGATATGAATGTGGAATTTTAATAGAAGATAAATATCGTGGATTAGGTTATTCTAAAGAAGGGTTGTATTTACTTTGTGATACTGCATTTAAAAATGGAGTCGATGCATTATATGATAGTTTTGAGAAAGATCGAATAAGTGCTATCAAAGTATTTGAAGAAATAGGATTTCAAGTGATAGAAACTTCTACTTGGAAAAAATTTGATGAGATTGTAGAAGGAGTCACGATTTGCTTAACAAAAGAACAATTTTATAAGAAAAAAGAGAATTTTTAATCATTCTCTTTTTTTATATACCTTCTTTATAAATAGTTTGGTCAAAAGTGTGATGAATTGGATCTTTTTGTAATAATTCTGTTCCAGAAATTAAGAAGTAATGATCTAATAGAATATTTTGATGAGTATTTACAACAGGATCATCCCAAGTTAAATCGATGTGTTTCCATGCATCATTAACATAGACTAAATTCCATACGTGTTCAGAATTTGAAATTTTATAATTTGGTAATCCCAAACGATTTAAGAATAGTGCCATTGTGTCGGAATAACCGCCACAAAGAGCAATATGATGTTTTAAAGTTCCATATGCTGTATGGGTTGATTTTTGATTTTTATAGTCTTCATTATTTAAATTTTCGGCACCTTCACTATCATAAATGGTATTGTTAATAATGTAATCGTGAGCTGCTCTTATTTTTTGTTCGATTGTCATTTGATCATTGATAATTTCTTGATAGATCGTATCGATTTCATTTTCAATGAATGTGATTTGTTCTTCTGTATATGTTTTTTCTACTTCAACGTGAATTTTACCAAAATTATTAATATCAATATATAAGTGATTAAAACTATTATATGGATGTACAAAGTTATTAAAATTAGATAATTCTTCTGGATTTTCTGTTAGTGATTTTGCATCTTCAAAACAGGTATCATAGTTTTCATCACAGAAGAAAGTAAATTCACTCCATCCATTGTTTAAAATTGTATAAATAATATTTAATAAATCTTGTCTACTATTAGGTTTGAAATCTGTTGTCTCTTTGAGATAGGAAATATCCAATGATTTTTTATACTGATTGGCTGCTTTAATGACCATATCGTTCTTATAGATGAAATTTTCCATAAAGAAACGAGCAATTGGTTTACTGTATAAAAAGATACAGATAACGAGTACAAAGACAATCACTGTATATAGAAATTTTTTCATTTGTTTCATGTCATCACCTAATTTTATTATATCAAATGTAGATAAAAAAAAGAAGTAATTTCTTACTCCATTTCATTAACCTTTTTTGTTAAACGTGATTTATTACGAGCAACATTGTTTGCTTTAATTGCACCTTTACTTTTTGCTTTATCGATTGCTTTGATGGCTACACCTAATTTTTCTTTTGCCAATTCTTTATCATTTGCTTTTACAGCTCTTTCTACATTTTTCATTGCTGTTTTCATAGTTGCTGTATAAGTATTATTTTCCGCTTCTTTTTTAATATTTTGTTTGATTTTCTTTTTCGCATTTTTCATATTTGCCATAAGTTTCACCTCCAAGTTCTTTTGAACATCACTATTTTAGCAGAAAAACAAAAGAAATGCAATAAAAAGACTTATTTTTGGTAAAAATAATTGTAGTGTTACAATTGATGTGAGACATTTATATATAGTAAAAAAGCAATAAGTCTAGTAAAATGTAATTATCAATAAAACATTTTTATTAGAAAGGACTTATTGCTATGACAAGTATATCACATTA
>CALVQD010000001.1 GCA_944355255.1 uncultured Bacilli bacterium | reverse complement strand
CATTGTTAGTTTATAGTTCCACGTGAAACATTGTTAGTTTATAGTTCCACGTGAAACATTGTTAGTTTATAGTTCCACGTGAAACATTGTTAGTTTATAGTTCCACGTGAAACATTGTTAGTTTCCTTTTTTCCTCTTAAAAGAGGAAAAAAGGGCTTTTTGTAAAAAGCCCCAATCCCAATAGAAGTTCTATTCTTCAATATTTTTATTTATTTCTCCAGTTTCATCTGTTTCAGTTGCGACATCTTGACTCACATTTTCATTATTTTGAATTTCTTCCTTTTCGATTAACGCAACAGTACTTACTTTTTGTTCATCTTTCAAATTAATCAATTTAACTCCTTGAGCAACACGACCCGTTGTAGAAACTTGACTTAGAGAAAGTCTTATAATAACACCGCTATCAGTGATAATCATTAAGTCTTCATCGCCAAGAACTGTTTTAAATGCAACAATGTTTCCATTTTTTTCTGTAACGTTTAGTGCTTTAACACCTTTACTACCACGATGTGTTTTTCTATACTCTTCAAGTTTTGTTTTCTTTCCGTATCCTTTTTCTGTTACAACTAAGATTTCTTCATCAGAATGAGCAATTTCACATCCAACGGCAATTCCACCGTCCATGTCGATTCCACGAACCCCACTTGCTGTTCTACCCATAACACGCAATTCATTTTCATCAAATCTTATCATTCTTCCATTTGAAGAAGCAATAATAATTTCCTCATTACCACTTGTTTTCTTTACAGAAATAAGTTGATCATTTTCTTTTAATGTAATAGCGATCTTACCATTTGTGCGAATATTATCAAATTCTTTTAATTCTGTTCTTTTTACAATACCATTTTGCGTACAGAATACAATATATTTGGATGAATCGCTATTTTCAACCTTTAACATAGCTCTAATTTTCTCGTCCTTATCCAAAGGTATAAGATTAATAATTGGTAATCCTTTTGATTGGCGACTAAATGAAGGAATTTCATAACCTTTCATTCTATATACTTTTCCTTTGTCACTGAAGAACATAATATAATCATGGGTTGTCATTGAAAGAATATTTTCTACGAAATCTTCTTCGTTTGTAGTCATACCTTTAATTCCAACACCACCACGATTTTGTGTTTTGTATGTCTCACTAGTAACACGTTTTATATAACCATTATCAGTTAATGTTACAACAATATTTTCAACTGGAATCAATGATTCATCTTCAATATAATCTATTGCAGACATATCAATGAAAGTTCTTCTCTCATCACCATACTTTTTCTTGATTTCTATCAATTCTTCCTTGATAATATTCAAGATCTTCTCATCACTTTCAAGAATTTCGCGTAAATCTTTAATCAATTTCAACAATTCTGCTAATTCGTTTTCAATTTTTTCTCTTTCTAATCCAGTTAAACGACGTAATTTCATTTCAAGAATTGCATTTGCTTGAATTTCACTTAAGCCGAAGCGTTGCATTAATCCATCTCGGGCAACGTCATCTGATTTTGCTGCTTTAATTAATTTAATAATTTCATCAATATTATCTAAAGCAATTTTTAATCCTTCTAAAATATGTACTCTTTTTTCTGCAGCATTCAAATCAAATCTTGTTCTTCTAATAATAACTTCTTTTTGAAAATCAATATATTTTGCAATAATGTCTTTTAAACCTAAAATCTTTGGAACACCTTGGTCTAACATTAAGAACGTAATTCCATAATTTGTTTGAAATGAAGTATGTTTATACAATTTGTTTAAAACAACTTGAGCATTGGCATCTTTTTTTAAAGTAATTGTTATTTTAATTCCATCTTTTAAATCTGAATGATAATCTGAAATTCCTTCAATTACTTTATTATGTACTAACTCCGCAACTTTATTTTTTAATTCAGAAGTATTAACACCATATGGTACTTCATCTATAATGATATAATTTCTACCATTTTTTTCTTCAATATGTGCTTTACTTCGAACTGTGATTGTACCCTTTCCGGTTTCATATGCTTTTTTAATTCCACTATTTCCAAGAATGGTTGCACCTGTAGGAAAATCAGGCCCTTTAATATATTGCATTAATCCTGTTACATCAATATCTGGATTTTCTATATATGCAACACAGCCATCAATTACTTCCCCTAAATTATGTGGTGGAATATTGGTTGCCATACCAACAGCAATACCTGTTGTTCCATTTACCAAAATATTTGGAAATCGTGATGGTAAAACTTTTGGCTCTTGTTCCAGCTCATCAAAGTTTGGTTCAAAATCAACTGTATCTTTATTAATATTTCTCAATAATTCTAAAGAAATTTTCGATAACCTAGATTCCGTATAACGCATTGCTGCTGCACCATAACCTTCAATGTTACCAAAGTTTCCATGGCCATCTACTAACATATAACGATATGAAAAGTCCTGCGCCATACGAACCATTGCTTCATAAATGGAAGAATCTCCATGAGGATGAAATTTTCCCATGACATCTCCGACGATTCTAGCACTTTTCTTATGTGGCTTATCTGGTGTAATTCCTGATGCGTACATAGAATATAAAATACGTCTATGTACTGGTTTTAATCCGTCACGCAAATCAGGTAACGCGCGTGATGTTATAACACTCATAGAATATTCTAGGAATGATTTTCGCACTTCTTCTACTATATTTTGTTCTTTTAATTGGTCCATTTTATTCCCCCTATACATCTATCATTTCTGCAAATTTTGCATTTGTTTCAATAAAATCACGACGTGGTTCTACTTCTTCTCCCATTAATTGAGAAAAAACTTGATCTGCTTGAACCATATCATCTACAGTAATTTGTCTTAATACACGCTTGTGTATATCCATAGTTGTCTCACTTAATTCTTCAGCATCCATTTCTCCTAAACCTTTCATACGAGTAATTTCATATTTCGTATTTGGTGCAAGTGTCGCTAAATATGCATCACGTTCTGTATCATCTAAGACATATTTACGTGTTTTTCCGTGAGTAATTCTATAAAGTGGAGGTTGTGCTGCATATACATGTCCTGCCTCTACAATCGGTCTAAAAAAGCGATAAAATAAGGTTAAAAGAAGAACTCGAATATGTGAACCATCCACATCAGCATCGGTCATAATGATGATTTTGTCATATCTCAATTTTGATAAATCAAATTCTTCACCGATACCAGTTCCAAAAGCAGTGATAATCGTTCTAATTTCTTCATTACCTAAAGCACGATCTAATCTTGCTTTTTCTACGTTTAAGATTTTTCCACGCAATGGAAGAATCGCTTGTGTTATACTGTCTCTCCCTTTGATTGCACTTCCTCCTGCAGAATCTCCCTCGACTAAGAAAATTTCACATTCACTAGCATCTTTACTTTTACAATCGGATAATTTTCCCCATGTATTGGTCATATCCAAATCACCTTTACGGCGAGTCAATTCACGAGCACGTTTTGCAGCGACTCTTGCTTTGGCTGCAAGCATTGCTTTTTCAATAATTGCTTTTGCTTGATTAGGATTTTCTAGTAAAAATCTTTCTAATCCCTCTCCAAAAATACTAGAAGCAATTTTACGAACTTCAGAATTTCCTAATTTGGTTTTTGTTTGTCCTTCAAATTGAGGATCTGGATGTTTACAAGATACAATTAATGTTAATCCTTCTTTCACATCTTCAGAACTTAAATTATCATCTTTCTCCTTTAATATGTTATTCTTTCTTGCATAATTATTTAACACACGCGTAAGAGCCATTCTAACACCATCTTCATGGGTTCCACCTTCTGGAGTATGAATGTTATTTACAAAGGAATAAACACTTGCAGAATAGCCTGTATTATATTGTAAAGCAGCTTCTATACTAATATCGTTCTCTATTCCACCAATATGAATAATACTTTCATGAATAGGAGTTTTACTATTATTTAGATATTTTACGTATTCACTAAGTCCCCCCTCATAAACAAATTCTTCTCGCTTCTTTTCTGCTTCGTTTCTATCATCACATAGAATAATGCGAAGTCCTTTATTTAAGAAAGCAAGTTCTCTTACTCTTTCTTTTAATGTTTCATAATCAAAAGATGTTGTTTCCGTAAAAATAGTAGGATCTGGTTTAAAAGTAACTGTAGTTCCAGTTCTTTCAGGATCACATTCCCCTATTACTTTCAAACGATCAACGGCTTTTCCACCATTTTCAAAACGAATGAAATAAATTTTTCCATCCTGATATACTTTTACTTCTACCCAACTACTTAATGCATTTACAACACTCGCTCCAACACCATGAAGACCTCCAGAAACCTTATAGCCTCCACCTCCAAATTTTCCACCTGCATGGAGTACTGTATAAACTGTTTCTACTGTAGAAATACCAGTTTTAGGATGAATTCCTGTTGGAATTCCACGTCCATCATCTTTAACCGTAACTGATTCATCTTTATTGACAATAATTTCAATATCATCACAGTATCCAGCTAATGCTTCATCAATTGCATTATCCACAATTTCCCATACTAAATGGTGTAATCCTCTAGCACTTGTTGAACCAATATACATTCCAGGACGTTTTCTTACTGCTTCTAAACCTTCTAATACTTGAATATCCGAAGCATTATAATGTTCAATTTTTTCTTCCATAATTTACACCTCGTCTTTATTGATTAATTTTCCTTCTTGAATATGAATTAAAGATGCATTTTCTATCAATTTTGAATCCAATAATTCTAATTCAGTTGTTGTAATAATAGTTTGTGTATGCTGATGAATATGTTTTAATAAATTATTTCTTTTATCAAAATCTAATTCACTAAATACATCATCTAATAATAAAATTGGAGTATCTTTTTTATAATCTTCAAATAAATGAATTTCTGCTAATTTGAGTGCTAAAACTGCCATTCGCTGTTGTCCTTGAGAACCATATAATTTCAAAGAATTCCCATCTAATAAAAATTCTAAATCATCTTTATGAGGTCCAACTAAGGTAACACCTAATCTTCTTTCTACATCTCTATGTTTTTTTAATTTATCTAGTAGTTGTTCTTTATAACTAATATTTGATTCTAAATCAATATTCGTATGATAATTTAAAACAAAACCATTTAAACCAGATATATCATAAAATATATCTGATACATATTGATTTAACTTACTAACAAACTTTCTTCTCATTTGATAAATTAATTCAGCTTTCGTAACAAAATATTGATCTAATATAGAACCATAACTCTCATCTATATACTCTCCTTTTATATATTGTTTTAAATAATCATTTCTCATTTTTAACAATTTATTATAATCATTTAAAACATCTAAATAAGTAGCATATAATTGAGATAATTCTATATTTATAAATCTTCTACGAAATGCTGGACCACCTTTTATTAAATCTAAATCTTCTGGATAAAAAATAATAATATTCATATGTGATATGTAATCACTTACTTTTTTTACTTCATTATGATTTATTTTTAATAATTTTTTTGTTTTAGAAATTCCCATTTCCAAAGTATCTAAATTCTCATGTACAACGACATTTCCTTGGATATAAGCAGTAGATTCGTTTTTTTGAATCAATGTATTATCAATAGAAGAACGATGAGATTTCGTCATTCCTAATACATAAATTGCTTCTAATAAATTCGTTTTTCCTTGGGCATTATTTCCATAAATAATATTCATAGAGGGCTGAAATGAAACTTTAACATCATCGTAATTACGAAAATGACTCACATAGATATCTTTTAAATACATATACGCCCTCTTTCCTGTCAAAAACGCCGTTATTTTGAATTTACTATATAAAAGGTACTCCTATACACACTTACTATTATACCACATATAAGCGTCAAAAAATAAAAAAACAAGTAAAATTACTTGTTTTTTTAAAATATTTTTCTCTTTCGAAGAACAGATTCTAATTTTGTCGCACGAAGAATCTGATTTTCCAATGATCCATAAGAAATATCTAATTCTACATTTTTCCCACATTGAAAATATAAGATTGATTTTTCTTCATATTTAATATGATTTTTGACATGATTCAATGCAATCCAAGCACACTTAGAAAATCTAGGGGATGCAGTTGGAAAAAATATCATAGACTGTGTTTCTTCAATAATAATTGGAGCTTTATAGTTAATCCCAGTTAAATGTTTTGTTCCTTCATGACGACCTAAATAAGAACTTCCAAAAGAACGGCAACTATAGTCGATAATTTGACTAGGTGTTTGATTCACTAAAAAGCTATCTTGTTTTTCAATTACTTTTGTGACTTGATTTCCAATTGGCAATAGTGCAAGTGTATTTGAATTAACTTCATATTCATTTATCATATTTTCACCTCCTCTACTAATAATGTTCGACAAAAGATGTCGAATGTCCTTTACTTTAGCAAAAAAAAAGTGAAAAAAATGACAATTTATGTCGAATCAAGAAAAAAAAGAACATAATGTTCTTTAATAAGTACGAATTGGTAAAATTAATTGAATTAAATTATCACTCTCAGGATTTTTTAAAATAATTGGTTTAATTTCTCCATTAAATAATAATTCAACTTCTTCACTTTCAAATGATTTTAAAGCATCCATCATATATTTACTACTAAAAGCAATTTTGATTTCTTGTTCCTTATTTTTTTGAACCATTACTTTTTCTTCTACATTACCAATTTCTGGAATATTAGAAGAAACAATCACCTCATCGCCATTACTTTGTAATTTAATTGTATTTTTGTCTGCTTCATTGGTTAATAAAGAGGCTCTGTCAATTGAATTAAAGAAATCTCTATAATTAACACGCATTGTAAGTTCAAATTCTGTTGGAATTAATTTTGATGTATTTGGATAAGTTCCATTAATTAATCGTGACATCATCACAATAGAACCAAATTTAAAAATTACTTTATTATTAAATACGTGCATTTCTAATTGTTCATCTTCGTCATTGAATAAACGAATTAGTTCATTTAAATTTTTGGTTGGTATGACAATATCAGTCGCATCCTGCAATAAACTATTTACTTCTACTGTTTTTTTTGCTAAACGATAAGAATCAGTAGCAATACATTCTAATAAATTTTTTTCAAAGTGAAAATTAATACCAGTCAAAATTGGTCTAGATTCCTGAGTAGAAGTTGCAAAAGCAGTCTGTGTAATAATATTTTTAAATAATCTTTGTGAAATATACACAGGTGTTTTACTATCTTCTAATTCTAAATTTGGAAATTCAGATACATTGTTACAATTTAAATGAAAAGAAGAATTATGTGTATAAATATATAGTTTTGAGTCTACTACTTCTTCTATATTGATTAATTCATTTGGTAACTTTCTAATAATTTCATAAATGTATCTCCCTGATACGACAATTTCTCCAGTTGTATCAATATTATCAATGTCCTTTTTATCAATAAAAGTTTTAATTGCTACTTCATTATCTGTACTCATCAAATATAAACCATTATTTGTTAATTCAAATTTAATACAATTAAGAATAGGAATTAAATTTTTATTAGAAATTCCTCGAATTACATAATTTAAATGTTCCATAAGTTTATTTTGTTTAATTGTTAATTTCATAATGTATGCCCTCTTTCTTATATATTATATAATAGTATTAATATTATTAAAGTGGATAGTGTGGAAAATACAAATTACATTGAAAAATCAAGAAAAAAATAATAAATAAAACTGTGGATAAAAAGTATAAAAAATATTTTTTTACACATTTATTTAATTTGGGTAATGATTTTTTGAATTTCCATCTCTAAAATTGGATTTTTTTTCATTTCATTTTTAATTTTTTCCACAGAATGCATAACTGTTGTATGATCTTTTCCCCCAAATTCTATTCCGATTTTTGGTAGAGATTCTTCTAATACAGTTCTACAGATATACATTGCGATTTGTCTTGGTACAGCAATAGAAGCCATTCTTTTTTTACTTTTCAAGTCTTCTACTGTAATGTTATAATTACTTGCTACAAGCTGTTGTACTTGATCAATTTTGTTTTTTGCAACAACGCTTTTTGCAAAATAGTCTTTTAAAGCTTCAATTGCTAGATCTAAAGTAATATCAGAGCCATTCATCATAGTCGCATAAGCTACAACACGGGTTATAGCACCTTCCAATTTCCTAATATCACTTGTACAATTACTAGCAATATATTCTTTGACTTCTTTTGGAAAAGCATTTGACATTACTTGCCCTTCTAACTTTTTATCAATAATATCCATTCTTAATTTAAAATCAGGTGGAAGGATATCGATCGTTAATCCCCAATTAAAGCGTGTACGAAGACGATCTTCTAAAAGTTTTAAATCATCTGGAGAACGATCTGAGGAAATAATGATTTGTTTATTATTTCCATATAAATCATTAAATGTGTTAAAAAACTCCTGTTGTGTTTGATTTGCATTTCCTAAGTATTGAATATCATCAATCATTAATACATCGATATCGCGATATTTTTTCTTAAAAATATCCACACTATCAAAATTGTTCCCGTCTTTATTCTTTTTATTAATGCCAATGAAATCAGAAACGAACTTTTCACTTGTTACATATAACACTCTTTTTTTGCTATTTTTAATAATATAGTTACCAATCGCGTGCATTAAATGTGTTTTTCCAAGTCCACTATTACCATATATAAATAAAGGATTATACATAAAACCAGGTTTTTCAGCGACAGCCAGGGATGTAGCTTTTGCAAATTTGTTACTAGAACCAACAATAAAATTATCAAATGTATATAAGGGATTTAAATTTGTTTCATATTCATTTATTGCAGGAACCCCTACATTATCTGTATCAATCTCGATATTTTTTTCTACTTCTTCTTTAGTTACATAATCAAATTGAAAATTAGTTCCCGTAATTTCAGCAAATGTTTCCTGAATTAAATCATTGTAGTTTTCCTTCAAATGTTTTTTATGAACATGCATTGGAACTAATACGATTGCATGATTTTCTTTCAATTCGATTAGTTCAGTTTCCATGAACCAAGTTTCAAAAAGCATTGGTGATATATTTTCTTTCATTTTTTCTAGAAAAGTTTTCCACAAAGTTTGATTATCCATAGAAAAAATACCACCTCGTTTCATCATTAACTACCAATATTCTACATTATTTTTGTTGAAATTACTAGTAAAAACAAGAAAAAATGTGGAAAAAAAAGAATTCACACACTTTTCCACAGAAAAATAATTGTATTTTCATAGCAAATATCTAGTTATCAACAAAAATGTGGAAAACTTTTGTAAAAGAAATTCACATTGTTATAAAGTTTTCCACAATTAAGTGTAAAAATCTGGGAAATATTTGAAAATAAAGAAAAAAAAGTTGAAAAAAATGTGAAAAAGTCGAAAGATGTCGAAATATAAAAATGAATATATGTGGATTAAAATAGAACGATAAAGTTTTCCACAGAAAAAACGAAAAATTATGAAAAAAATTATTTTTTGTTTGACAAAATACTATAATATATATATAATTGATAGAGCAAAGCGAAAAAAGAAAACCAGGAGGTGTAGAATAATGAGAGGAAATCACGGAACTACGTTTCAACCAAACAATAGAAAAAGAAAGAAAAAACACGGATTCTTCGCTAGAGTAAAAACAAATGTTATGACTCGTAGAAGAAAAAAAGGACGCAAAGTTTTATCACATTAAAATCACAAAAAATATATTGTGATTTTTTTCTTATAGAATTCCTGCTTATCCCTTTATTTTTTTCTAAAAATAAAGTAAAATAGATGTAATTGGTGGGATTTTGAAAGATGGTGAAATTTTGAAAAAAATAAATAGTCTGAAAAAGAGCACTGATTTTGAGCGTATAATTAAAAAAAATCGCTCATATAAATATAGAGATTACTTTATTTATGTAGAAAGAAATACGGGAGATATCTATCATTTTGGATTATCAGTCGGGAAAAAGATAGGAAATGCAGTTACAAGAAATAAAGTAAAAAGACAACTTCGCTCTATATTAGATCAACTGGAATTTAAAAATGATTTTAATTGTATTATTATTGTTCGCAAGAGTTACCTTGAAAATAATTTTCAAACAAATCGAATTAATTTGATGAATGCGATGAAACAATTAAATTTAGTGAAAGGAAATCAAGAGAATGAAGAAAAAGAAAAATAATAATTTGAAAAAGATCTTAATTATGTTAGTTCTTGTCTTTTCTTTAACAGGTTGTACTACAATTTTGAAAGATTCTGATGGAAAAGCAGTTCAAAATAAAACAACCGGTCAGAGTTTAACAAAGAATATTTTATGTCAGCCTTTGGAAAAGGAAACAATTGAACTTTATGAAAAAAATAAAGTAGATGTTTCAGAATTACCAAAATGTTCTGAAATGAACATTGTTTCAGGAAATTATGAAGGAATTTGGACAACCGTTTTTGTAAAACCTTTAGCATGGGTAATTATTCAAATAGGTGAAATATTTAAAAACTATGGACTAGCTATTATAGTTACAACACTATTAATTCGTCTTATTACTATGCCATTTACAAAAAAAGCAGCGTTACAATCTGAAAATCTAAAAAAGGCACAACCTGAATTAGAAAGATTAGAAAAGAAGTATAAAAATAAAACTGATCAAAATAGTATGCTTCAAAAAAATCAAGAAATGTTAGGAATTTATAAAAAGTATGAAATTAATCCAATGAGTAGTTGTTTATTCTCTCTTTTGCAAATTCCATTGTTCTTCGCATTTTATGAAGCAATGAATCGTTTACCAGCAATTTTTGAATCTAGCTTTTTAGGATTCCAATTGGGAACAACACCAGTTACTGGATTATCACATGGAAACTATCTATATATAATCATTATAGTATTAGTCATTGCTACAAGTTATTTATCATTTAAATTAAATAGTAGTGCCAGTATGGGTGAAGATCAAGCTAAACAGATGAAAATGATGACAAATTTTATGACAATCTTTATTGGAATCGCATCCCTTACATTGTCTACTGGAATTGCCATTTATTGGATTGTGAATAGTGGCTTTACAATTTTACAAAATTTATGGGTGAAAAGGAGAAAAGCAAAATGATAGAAAAGTATGTTTTTGAAGCAAAAAATGAAGAAGAATTAATTTCTCTTGCACTCCAAGAATTAAATACGAGTGAAGAAAATTTATATTATCAGATAAAAGAAATAGAAAGTGGTAAACTTTTTAAATCAAAGAAATATCAAATATCTGTATATAAAAAAGAAGATATAATTCAGTACATTAAAGATTATATGAAAACTTTATCAAAGACGATGGATTTACCCATTCAAGTAGAAATTCGTGTAGAAGATACCAATTTTCAGATTCAATTATTTTCAGAGAATAATGCGATTTTAATTGGAAAAGATGGACGTACGATGAATGCAATTCAAATATTATTAAAACAAGCAGTTCAAAATCAGATAGATTATCCTTTGCATATTCATTTAGATGTTTCTAATTATAGAGCAAAACAAGAACATAATTTTGAATACGAAATAAAAAAATTGATGAAAGAAGTTCAAAAGACAAAAATGGATATGAAGTTAGAACCTATGAATTCTTATCAAAGAAGAATGATTCATAATCTAGCTCCTAAATTTACTAATATTACAACTTTTAGTACAGGAGAAGGAAAAGATAGATATATTACAATTCATTATGAGGAAGAGAAGTAAAACTTCTCTTTTCTTGACGATATAAAAAAAATAGTTTAAAATGCACTTTAAAGAGAGGAAAAATATGAAGAAAAAAGAATTGCCACAAGAATATTTAGAAATTGTTTCTTTTATTTTAAATCATCCGGAATTTCAACGGAGAAAAACATATCCTCATCATGGGAAAATTACAGTATATGATCATTGTTTAGCAGTTTCTTATACTGCATATTGTATTGCCAAAAAAATGGGAGTAGACTATCGTAGTGCTGCAATCGGAGGTCTTTTACATGATTTTTATGATTCTCCATGGCAGGATGATGTGAAGAAAAAATTATTTGAAAAACATGGTTTTGTTCATGCAAGGCAAGCAGCAGAAAATGCATGGAAATATTTTCCGGAATATATGGATAAGAAAAGAGAAGATATTATTTTAAGACACATGTTTCCTCTTAATATTAGACCACCAAAATATATTGAAAGTTGGATTGTTACAATGTCTGATAAATATGTTTCAATGGAAGTAATAAAAGATGTAAAACATTTGCCGCGATATATTGGATTTGGTCCTAAAAAAAGAAAGAAGTGAGATAATGGAAGATACCATAGTTGCAATATCAACTGCTTTAGGAGTTGGAGCAATATCAATTGTCCGTGTTAGTGGAAAAGAAGCAATTGATATTGTTAATAAAATATTTAAAGGAAAAGATTTAACTACTGCAAAGACTCATACAATAAACTATGGAAAAATAATCGAAAAAGAGAAAGAAATTGATGAAGTTCTTGTATCTATTATGAAGGCTCCTAATACATATACAGGAGAAGATATTGTTGAAATTAATTGTCATGGTGGAATTGCGACTACAAATAAAATATTAGAGCTTGTTTTAGAAAATGGAGCTCGTTTAGCAAGACCTGGAGAATTTACAGAACGTCGTTTTCTAAATGGAAAAATTGATTTAATTCAAGCTCAAGGAATTAAAGATCTAATAGATGCCACAAGTGATGAGAAAAGAGCATTGGCAATGAATCAATTAAGTGGTAGAGTATCATCTATGATAGATGATTTAAGACAAGAAATATTAGAAAAAATTTTAGCAAACATCGAAGTAAATATCGATTATCCTGAATATGAAGATATTAAAAAACTAACAAATGAAGATATTTTACCAAATTTAATAGACATTAAAAACAAAATGGAAAAGATTTTACAAGAAAGTAAAAATGGAATTATGATTCAACAAGGAATCAAAACTTCAATTGTAGGTCGTCCAAATGTTGGAAAAAGTAGTTTACTAAATGCGTTATTAGAGGAAAACAAAGCAATTGTAACAGATATTGAAGGTACTACAAGAGACATTGTCGAAGGAGAAATTTTAGTATGTGGAGTTCCATTTCATGTGATAGATACTGCTGGAATTAGAAAATCAGATCAATTAGTAGAACAAATTGGAATTCAAAAGAGTTTAGAATTAATTGAACAATCTGAACTGGTGTTATTTGTATTGAATAATAATGAGCCAATGACAGAAGAAGATAAAAGTATTTTAAAAAAATTAGAACACAAAAATAAAATTATTATTATCAATAAAACAGATTTACCAACAAAATTAGAATTAAATGGAATCCCAGAAAAAGAATGTGTTTGGATTAGTGCAAGTAATCATACTGGAATTGATCAATTGAAGGACAAAATGAAGGAATTATTTTCTTTAGAAAAAATAAAGACAGAAGATCCTACTTATTTGACAAATGCAAATAGTATTTCATCTTTAAAAAATGCAATTACTAGTATAGAACAAGCCATTCAAGGAATTGAACAAGAGATGCCAATCGATATGGTTGAAATTGATATCAAAAATGCATGGGATGAATTAGGAATCATTATCGGAAAGACTTATCAGGATGAGTTAATTAATCAATTATTTAGTCAATTTTGTTTAGGAAAATAAGAAGTTTAATTTAAAAAATAAAGCCAAGAAAAAGAAGTAGTTTTTATGACTACTTCTATTCTTTTGTTTTAGTTACACTATTTAAATAATAGAATCCATCTTCATTTAGATCATAAATATATATATATTGTTCTAAATTGTCTTTATTTTCTTCTATATATTGATTTCTTAAGTTGTTTCTTTGTTCCTCTGTATATTCATTCGCATAAAATGTGTTTTCTGATAAAAATGTAGATTTATTATAATCTTTATATAGTCCATCGGGTCCTCCGAAAAAAGCAGCGCTTACGATTTCTATTTTATCACTGTATTTAGTAGCACTGATTATTTTTTCATAAACAGTAAATGTAGTAGTACCCCCACAACCATATGGTCCTATATAAGAATATCTTTTATTTGTCGCGTCATAATTTAAGGTAGTACAACCGTCTGATATTTGGTTGACCTGTGTGTAAGTATTTGGTCCAAATGTTCTTTCATAGATATTTTTTAAAGTATCTTCCTCTAAATAAAGCGACCAAGTATCGCTATCAGAACTATAAGGTTCTTATTCTACTAACGGTTTCCATTGTTTTCCTAATAAGTTCATTTTTTCTTCCATACTCATTTCACTTACTTTATATCCACTATCATGAAATATAATTTCTGCTGGACCTATTGAAAATGGGTGAGCATTATTGAATAATGTGATTATATTTTCATTATTAATATCTAATTCCACTTTAATATCTTCTGTAATTTTATCATTTATATTATTTTCTTTTCCTTGATTATTATTAGAAGTAATATCTTTCTTATCTACTATTAGATAAATTAATAAACAAATAATACATAATATTAAAATAAAAATTAAAACAACTCCCACATTCTTTTTTTCACAATACTTCACTCCTAGAATTATATTATAGCTATATCACTCTACTAATTATCAATCAACAACAATAACATGGAATATGAAATGAGATTTTAAAGTATTATAATTAATCTTCGATTTTTCTTTATTGTTTTTTCAAATACTTTAAGATATAATAGTTTCGTTAAAAAGGACGTGGGATTATGAAATATGATTGTATTGTTGTTGGCGGGGGACATGCTGGTTGTGAAGCCTCTTTAGCAACCTCTCGTATGGGTTTAAATACTTTGTTAATTACAGGAAATATAAATAATATTGCTGATATGCCATGTAATCCATCGATTGGGGGAAGTGCGAAAGGAATTGTTGTCCGTGAAATTGATGCATTAGGTGGAGAAATGGGTAAAAATGCTGATAAGACACAAATCCAAATAAAAATGTTAAATCATAAAAAAGGTCCAGCCGTACAAGCGTTACGTGCGCAAGCTGATAATATTGTGTATCCAAAGCAAATGCAAGAAACTTTAAAACAACAAAAAAATTTAACACTCCAAGAAGCAATGGTTGAAGATTTACTAGTAGATAATCATGTGGTTCAAGGAGTTGTATTAGAAAATGGAACAAAAATTTATGGAACAAGTGTCATTTTAACAACTGGTACTTATTTAAAAGCAGATATATTAGTAGGAGATACAAGACATCGTGAAGGTCCACATGGAGAAAAACCAAGTCAACATTTAAGTGATTGTTTGAAAAGATTAGGTTTTCAGATTATCCGTTTAAAAACTGGAACTCCACAAAGAATTGATAAAAATTCGATTCATTATGAAAAGACGAAACGTGAAGATGGGGATATGATACCTCATACCTTTAGTTTTGATAATACTCCAAGTTATGATGTCAATAATCAAATTCCTTGCTATTTAACTTATACGACAGAAACAACTCATAAAATTATTCGCGATAATCTATCAAAGTCTAGTATGTATGGAGGATTGGATGATATTAAAGGAATTGGACCTCGATATTGCCCATCAATAGAAGATAAGATTGTTCGCTTTGCTGATAAAGAAAGACATCAGTTATTTTTGGAACCAACAAGTCTTCAGTCGAATGAAATTTATGTTCAAGGTTTTTCAACAAGTATGCCTCATGATATTCAAGAAAAAATGGTTCATAGTATTCCTGGGTTAGAAGATGCAAAAATTTTAAAATATGCTTATGCCATTGAATATGATTCTATATATCCAACACAAATTAAACAAACATTAGAAACAAAATTAGTAGAAAATTTATATACTGCTGGACAAATTAATGGAACGAGTGGTTATGAAGAAGCAGCTTGTCAAGGATTAATCGCAGGAATTAATGCCGCACTTAAAATAAAAGGAAAAGAACCTCTTATTTTAAAAAGAAGTGATGCATATATTGGGGTATTAATTGATGACTTAGTCACTAAAGGTGTTAGAGATCCATATCGTTTATTAACTTCACGTGCAGAATATCGACTATTACTTCGTCATGATAATGCAGATTTAAGACTAAGAGAATACGGATATCAAGTGGGATTAATTTCTGAAGAGCAACATCAACATTTAGTTACGAAAAGGGAAAAAATAAAAGAAGTATTAAATTTATTGAAAAATAATAAAATTACACCGACAAAAGATGTAAATGAATATTTAAAGCAAATTTCTTCAGCTCAATTAAAAGATGGAATTACATTATATGACTTATTAAAAAGACCAGAAATTAATATGTCCCACATCATGCATTTTTTATCTTTACCGTATGACAAATCTATTTTAGAACAAGCAGAAATTCATATTAAATATGAAGGATACATAAAAAAAGCAGAAAAAGAAGCAGAAAAAATGGAACGATTAGAAGAGAAAAAAATTCCTGACAATATTGATTATAATCAAATAAAAAATATAGCAAGTGAAGCACGTCAAAAATTACAAGAAGTAAGACCTACATCTATTGGACAAGCACTTCGTATTAGTGGAGTAAATCCAGCAGATATTTCAATTCTTATGGTTTATTTAAAAAAGGGGGAGAAAAAGTGAGTCAACAGGAATTTATTTTAGAAATCAATCAACTAGGTATTACATTAACAAAACATCAAGAAGAACAATTAGAAATGTATTATCAATTATTAGTTCACTATAATCAACATATGAATTTAACTGGTATTACTGAAAAAGACATGGTTTATTTAAAACATTTTTATGATTCTTTAACATTAGAAAAAGCAATTCACTTAGAAAAAGTAAATACATTATGTGATATTGGTACAGGAGCTGGCTTTCCTGGATTAGTACTTAAAATAGTTTTTCCCAATTTAAAAATTACTTTAATTGATTCTTTAAATAAACGAGTAGAGTTTTTAAAAGTAGTAATTCAAAAATTGGAGTTAGAAAACATTGAAGCTATTCATATGAGAGCAGAAGAGTTTGCAAAGTCTCATAGAGAAGAATTTGATGTAGTAACTTCTAGAGCAGTTGCAAATTTATCGATCTTATCAGAACTGTCATTACCATTAGTACGAGATGGGGGATATTTTATTCCAATGAAAGCAAAGATGGAAATGGAAATAACTACTTTAAATTCTATTCTTACAAAGTTGAATGGAAAAATAGATGAAATTATTTCTTTTGATTTGCCATATGAACACAGTATTAGAAATTTGATTAAAGTAAAAAAGGTAGGAATAACAAATTTGAAATATCCTAGAAAATTTCAAGATATAAAAAAGAAACCACTTACATAATCACGGTTTCTTTTTCTTTGGGAAATAATTGGGAAATATTTTTTTAATGTAGTGTTACAATTGATGTGAGACATTTATATATAGTAAAAAAGCAATAAGTCTAGTAAAATGTAATTATCAATAAAACATTTTTATTAGAAAGGACTTATTGCTATGACAAGTATATCACATTA